>CAZCEE010000040.1:0-13287 GCA_964497165.1 uncultured Schumannella sp.
CCAGTACGCGTTCACCCGGTCGATCGCCGACACGATGCTCAAGAACTACGACGGCGTGCTCAAGGTCGACGGCGGAGTGGGCAACAAGAAGATCTACGACCCGCGCGCCTGGGGCAAGCTCGCCGAAACCGCGATGGCCGCCCGAGTCGCGGAGGCGACGCGACAGCTCGGCAGCGCCGGGCTGAGCATCTCCGCAAAGTGATGGCGATCAGCTCGAAGTAACTTCCTCGTTGGGTGGCAGGTTGAAGGTCACCCGCAGGAACTTGTCGTCCCTCCACTCCAGATCTTCGACACTGCCGTGCAGGGCGATGTAGTACGGCGCGAGCTGCATGACCCGCCGCCCCTCGGGCAGTTCGAAGTCGAGACTCACCCCGACCGCCGTCGAGCCGTCCGGATGCGCGCGCAGCTCGACGAGCAGCGAGCCGGCATCCGTGCCGGGGGTGTCGAGGATCGCACGGATGAACGCGCGGAGGGCGGTGCGTTGAGACGCTCGCATCCGGTTCGCCAGGTAGTCGGGATCGATGACGACGAGCCGGTCCTGCGCGACCGAGTCGAGCCAACTCAGGTTCGACTGGGTGACCAGGTCGTCGCGCAGCCGCCGCGCGAGGTTTCCGGCGAGGGTGCGGTCTGCCGTGGTGACTTCGCCCGCACGGGCGACATCTTCGATGAACGGGGCGGCGCGCGAGATCAGCCGCGCCAACCGGTCACGTTCGAGTTGCTCGTTCAGCGCACCCTGGGGCGCGTCGAGCGACAACATCGTCTGGGTACGGCGCTCGATGAGCGGCAGTGTGCGGGCGACGACGGCGACCGAAAACGCGGCGGTCGCGACGATTCCGCTGATCAGCGACGAGGCGATGATGAGGGCCGTCGCCACGGGGCCCCACCCGGTCACCTGGGCCTGGATCACGACCTGCGCGATCGGAACGGCGATGAGCGTCGCCGCCGTGCCGAGCAGGATGATCGCGCGCGCCGGCAGATACGGACCCAACGACGCGATGACGAGCGCGAGGCCGAACGGCGCCCACCACAACTCGATCGAGAGCACGGTGTCGGCGTAGCCGATCGCCGAGAGGGCGAACCCGACCACCCCGAGCGCAAGGGCGACGCTCGCCCCGCCCCAGCCGAGTCGCCGCCGCATCGGCCGGGTGAGCACGTGCACCACGACGCACGCCGCCGAACACAGTGCGACGCCGACGATCTGCACGAACGGGTCGCGACTGGCACCCCAGGTGACGGCAGCGAAGGTGCCGCCGTACAGCAGGTTCAGCGCCGCGAAGACGAGCGGCACGAGGGAGCCGGTGAACCAGCTCAGCGGATCCGCCTCCTGGGCAGAGAGCTGCAGCCACCGACGATCGAGCAGCGACGGCTTCACGAGGCGTCCCGCTGACCGGTCGGCGCGGAGATGATCACCGAGGTTCCCTCTCCCGGCGCGGACCAGACCCGCGCGCGACCGCCGACGGCTGCCATGCGTTCGACCACAGACGTGCGCAGACCGAGCCGGTCGGGCGCGACTGCTGCCGGATCGAAGCCCGCACCACGGTCGGTGACCATCATGGTGACGTGTTCGGGGTCGGCGATCACTTCGACCTCAGCCGTCGTCGCCCCGGAGTGTCGCAGCACGTTCTCCAGCGCCGCGCGGAGCGCCGCGAGCAGCGCCTCCGCCACGTCGATGGCGAGCACGTGGTGGGCAATCGGAGAGCCGGTGAGGTGAAGGCTCAGCCCGCGCCACTGGAACTCACTCGCCATCCGAGCGAGGTCGTTGCGCAGCCCGGCGTCTTCGGCGGGCAGGTCGACGGCCGCCGACGCGCTGATCCAGTCGGCGCCACGAAGTGTCTCGAGGTCGGCGAGCAGCCGCTCTCGCGTGCGCTCATCGATCCGATCGGGAGCGCTCATCACGACCGCGAGGTCATTGAGCAGGGTGTCGTGCACGACTGCTGTCGTTCGCCGCGCGAGATCCTCACCGTGCTCGAGCGCCCGGGTTTCGGATTCCAGGTCGTCGAAGTTCGGCACCCGGCTCCGGATCCGCGCCTGGATCGAGGCGAGCGTCAGGTAGGCCACGGTCAACAGGCCGAGCACCATGAGGGGTCCGAAGCCCGGCGCGAACGTGAGCCCCGAGATCGCGTACGCGACCACCCCGGTGATGATCGCCACCACAAAACCGAGCAGCGACCACGCGATTCCCGCAACGGCCCGGGTCGCGGGGATGCCGACCAGCACGAGCGCGAGGGCCGGCCGGTTGACGAGATACGGCGAGTGCTCGACGATGCCCGGGTCGCCCATGAGCAGCGTCACCTGGTAGCCCAGCGTCGCGACTCCGGCGACGCCGAGGTAGAGCATTGCGACCCATCGGCGCGGTCGCAGCGCGACGGCGACGATCCCGCCGAGTACGACCCCGAGGAGGATCAGGGTGAGGGGCAGGTCGTCGACCCGTTCGCGCTGCACGAGCGTCTCGATGAGAACGGGCGCGGTGAGCAGGATCGTCGCGGCGGCGACCGCCCACCCGGCGGCCGACACGGAGCCGGTGATGACGGCGGCGGCCGTCTCCCGAGGCAGGATGCCGACGCGCACGGGTCAGGACCCGGAGGAGGGCAGGGCGCCCGGTGTCTGCAGCACGATCGCGACCAGCACGACGACCCAGGCGAGAACTGACAGGGCGCCGGCGACGAGCGGAACCCAGAATGCGAGACGACCACGGCGCAGCAGGAGCACCGCGATCGCGCCGGACGCCAGGACGAGCGCGAGAGACACGACGAACAGCACGACCCCACCGATGCGGGCGGCCTCGGTGAAGTCGATCGACTCGGCTGACGTTCCCTTCGTCGCGGTCTCGAGAAAGCCCTCGAAGTCGAGGAGCGCGCTGGAGTACTGCAGGAGGTTCAGCACGCCGAAGGCGATGAGGGCGATGGTGATCGGTCGGTCGAGGCGTCGCAGCGTCGAGACGCTGACCGGGGCGATCGGGGGCGGCGGCGCGGACATCGTCGGAGCCGGAATGTCGGAGCCGCGCAGCGCGGCCACCTCCTCCGGCGTCGCGTACTCGCCGTACTGCGGCGCGGGGCGGGGATCCGGCATCCGGATCAGTCCTGCCAGTCGAGCCGGCGCGATCGACCGCCGAGCGCCCGCTCGTCGGTGTTGCCGTCGGCGTCGCGGCGGAGTTCCTTCGGCAGCGAGAACATGAGGTCTTCCTCCGCCGTCTTCACCTCTTCGACGTCGCGGTAGCCGGCATCCGCCAGATCGTCGAGCACTTCGCGCACGAGCACCTCGGGCACTGACGCTCCGCTGGTGACTCCGACGGTCGTGACGCCGTCGAGCCAGGACTGCTGGATCTCGCTCGCATAGTCGACCCGGTGCGCGGCACGGGCGCCGTGCTCGAGGGCGACCTCGACGAGCCGCACGCTGTTGCTGGAGTTCGCCGACCCGACGACGATCACGAGGTCGGCGGCCGGGGCGACCTTCTTGATCGCCACCTGACGGTTCTGGGTGGCGTAACAGATGTCGTCGCTCGGCGGATCCTGAAGGTTCGGGAACCGTTCGCGCAGTCGGCGCACCGTCTCCATCGTCTCGTCGACGCTCAGGGTGGTCTGCGAGATCCAGACCAGGTTGTCGGGGTCGCGCACCTCAAGACCCGCGACGTCGTCCGGCGAGGTCACGAGTGTCGTGCGCTCGGGAGCGTGGCCCATCGTGCCTTCGACCTCCTCGTGGCCGGTGTGGCCGATCAAGAGGATGTCGAGCCCTTGCTTCGAGAAGCGGGTCGCCTCGCGGTGCACCTTCGTGACGAGTGGACAGGTGGCGTCGATCGCCTGCAGGCCTCGGTCGGCGGCGCCTTGCACGACCATCGGCGAGACCCCGTGCGCACTGAACACGAGGTGTGAGCCTTCGGGCACTTCGTCGACCTCGTCGACGAAGATCGCGCCACGCTTCTCCAACTCGCTCACCACGTGCACGTTGTGCACGATCTGCTTACGCACGTAGACCGGGGCGCCGAAGTTCTCGAGCGCCTTCTCGACGGCGATCACCGCGCGGTCGACCCCGGCACAATAGCCGCGCGGTGCCGCGAGAAGCACGCGTTTGGTGCCGGCGACGGGTGAGTCGACGAGACGCCCGCGCACTGCGGGAACGCGGGGCGGGGTCAGAACGACCGCGCCGTTCGTGATGCCGGCCATACCTCGATTCTACGGAGCGCAGTTCGGAGAGCACCTGCACGCAGCAGACCGGTCGGATCCGGTCAGCCGATTCTCGCCCCGAGCACCGCGCGCAATTCCTCCTTGGCGCGGGCATAGCGCGTGCGTGCGGTCGAATCCGGGATGCCGAGCAGCTCCGCGGCCTGCGCGATGGTCAGCCGCTCCCAATGCACGAGGCGCACGAGTTCGCCCAGATCGGGGTCGAGGCGCGCGATCGCGTCACGCACCTCCGATCCGTCATCGGCGGCTGCAGCGGTGACGTGGTCTCGAGACTCCCCGCGGAGACGTTCTGCCAGGGCCCAGCGTCGCCGCTCGCCGCGCCCATGATTGAGCAGCACTGTGCGCGCAATCCCGAACAGCCACATCCTGGCGCGCTCGGGATCGGTCGGCAGGTCGCCGACGCGTCGCCACGCGACGACCATGGTCTCGCCGAGCAGATCCGGGGCGTCGTCGGGTCCGACCCGGCGCTGCAGGTATCCGAGCAGGTGCGCCGAGGTCTCCCGCAGCGCCTCGCTGATCCGCGCCTCAGACCGCTTCACGAATTCGCACCGGGCACATAGCGCTGATGGTCCTCGTCGAAGCACTGGATCTGACCGCTCCGTTCGCTCCACGACATGCGCGGATCGCCGGGCCGGATCCCGTGGCGGGCGAGTTCATCCCACTCCGCCTCGCTGACGGCGAGATCCCAAGCCATCCACTCGCGCACCCACGCCCGATGCTCGGCCTCGCCAGCTGGCAGGCTTTCGAGCGTCTCGCCCGGCTGGAGTTCGAGCGAGTCGAGAGCCGGGTTCGCGCGCGCCGCCGGCACGAGCGCCGCCACTTCGCCGATGACGTCCGCAGTGAGGTACCAGTCGCGCAGAGCTGCGTTGATCTCGCCGACGAACCCCGGATCGGCGCCGCCGGTGTACTCCGAGAACCGGAGTTCGCAGTCGAATCCATTGGCCATGGTGAAGGGGATCGCGCCGAGCGGATCCTGGGCCCACGGCGCCCAGGAGAAGCCGTCGGTCGCAGCCACCGTGCCGACCCCGGTGAGTAGAAGGGCCGCGACCGCTCCCCCGGCGATCAGCACCCGCGGCTTGCGGGCGGGGACGGCCTGTTCTTGAGCCTTGACGATCATCGCCTCGATGTCGCGGGCGGAGGTCGGATACACCGCAGGTGCCGAGCGGTCGAGTACGTCGTCGAGCGGGTCGTGGGTCATGATGCCTCCATCGTCGGGATGATCTCACTTCACACCTGTCCGGCATCCGGCATTTTCGTCCGCGCCTCGCTTTCGGCTCCAGACACCGCAACGGCTCGGCTAGCCTCGATGCGTGGCTTCTGGACAGTCGGCCGAGCCGGAACGCTCCTCACCCGAGGCGCCGTGGCCCGTCGCGATGATGTCGGGGAAGCTCAAGGAGTACATCGACCGTCTCGGCACCGTGTGGGTCGAGGGCGAAGTCACCCAGTGGGGGCTCTCCGGTGGCAACGCGTACGGCAAGCTCAAAGACCTCGAGCAAGATGTCACCCTCTCGTTCCGGGTCTGGTCGACGACGCTGCAGAAGCTCAAAGAAGAGTTCCGGCAGGGCGATCGAGTCGTCGCGCTCGTCAAGTCGGAGTGGTGGCCCAAGGGCGGCACCCTCACGATGCAGGTCTACGACATCCGTCATGTCGGCATCGGCGATCTGCTGGCGAAACTCGAGGCACTGCGCCGGAAGCTCAACGACGAGGGGCTGTTCGACGCGTCCCGCAAGCAGCGGCTGCCGTTCCTCCCGAAATGCATCGGGCTGGTGACCGGCAAAGACTCTGACGCCGAGAAAGACGTGCTGCGCAACGCCCAGTTGCGGTGGCCGGCCGTTCAGTTCCGCATCCGGCATGCGTCGGTGCAGGGTGACCGGGCCTGGGCGGAGGTCGTCGGCGCGATCAAGGCGCTCGACACCGATCCCGAGGTCGATGTCATCATCGTCGCGCGTGGTGGAGGCGACTTCCAGAACCTGCTGCCGTTCAGCGACGAGCGGCTGATCCGCGCGGTGGCCGAGTGTCGCACTCCGGTGGTCAGCGCGATCGGACACGAAGCCGACAGGCCGCTGCTCGACGACGTTGCCGACCTGCGCGCGTCGACGCCGACCGACGCCGCGAAACGGGTCGTGCCCGACATCGCCGACGAACTCGCGCGCGTGCGTCAGGCCCGGAGCCGCATGCTCGCTCGCGTCACCGGCATGGTGACGGCCGAGATCGACCGCGTCGGCCACATCCGTTCCCGCCCCGTGATGGCATCTCCCGACCGCATCGTGAGCGACCGCGCCGAAGAGCTCACCCGGTGGGTCGCCCGCGGATCGGAGCTGCTCGACTACGCGTTCGAACGCGCCGGGCAGCGCGTCACCGAGCTGCGCGCCCAACTGCGGGCACTCTCGCCCCAAGCGACACTCGAACGCGGCTACGCGATCGCGCGTCTCGACTCGGGGGCGGTGCTGCGCCACACCGACGAGGCCAAGGGCGGCGACCGGGTGCGCCTGACGCTCGTCGATGGGGAGATCGCGGCGACCGTCGAGTGACCCGACGGTAGGGTGGATTCGTGTCCGAGATCGCCGAGCTCAGCTACGAAGAGGCCCGCGACGAACTGGTGAAAGTCGTCGGGCAGCTTGAGCAGGGCGGCGCCTCGCTCGAGGAGTCGCTCGCTCTGTGGGAACGCGGCGAAGCTCTCGCGAAGCGCTGCGAAGAGTGGCTCATCGGCGCGAAGGCGCGCCTGGATGCCGCCCGCACCGCAGCCACTGACGGCAACGCATGACGATGCCCGACCAGGAGGCGGCGCCGACCGTCGCCGAACGTCGCGCGGCCCGTCGGGCGAACCAGACCGCGTTCAACCTGGTGCTCGCGCTCATCGCGTCGCTCGGCATCGTGCTGTTCCTCGTCGTCGTCGTGGTGCGGCCCGAGATGGAGCCGCGCACCGTCGACTTCGGTGAGATCGGTGCGTCCGCCCAGAGCAGCGTCGACGAGCCGCTCGCGGTGCCCGACCTCCCCGAGGAGTGGACCGCCAACCGAGCCGAGCTCGTCGCCGAGCCCGCCGATGGCGTGACCCGATGGGAGATCGGCTTCCTGACCCCCCAGGGTGAATACATCGGCCTCGTGCAGGGCGTCGACGCGAACGACTCGTGGCTCGCCGATCAGGTACGCGGTGCCCGGTCCGACGGCACCGAGCGCATCGGCGGGCTCACCTGGAACAGCTACGACCGCCGGGATGTCGACGACCCCGGCAACGTCGAATACGCCTTGGTCGCGGCATCCGGTGCTTCGACGATCGTGCTCGGCGGAACCGCGTCCGATGAAGAGTTCGCGGTGCTGGCCGCCGCCGTCGCCAAGGAGCTGCAGTGAGTGAACGTCGCACCCCCGCCCAGGTCTGGCGCGAGATGTCGCGCGGCAACGAGCGGTTCATGGCCGGTGAGCCGCAACATCCCCGTCAAGACGTCGAGCGCCGCACCGAACTCGCCGACTTCCAGTCGCCGCACGCCGCGTTGTTCGGGTGCAGCGACTCGCGGCTCGCGGCGGAGATCATCTTCGACAAGGGCCTCGGCGACCTCTTCGTCGTCCGCAACGCCGGCCAGGTGATCTCCGACTCGGTCGTCGGGTCGCTCGAGTACGCCGTTGCCGTGCTCGATGTTCCGCTCATCGTGGTGCTCGGCCACGACGAATGCGGGGCCGTGCGAGCCGCGATCGACTCCGCGAAGCCGGACGCCGCCCCGCTGCCACCGCACATCGCCCGACTCATCGCCCCGATCCAGCCGGCCGTGAACCGCGTGCCGAGCGACGGCGGCGATCCCGACATCCTCGAGGTCGGTCGCGAACACCTGCGCGACACCGTCGCGGAGCTGCTGGAGAGTTCCGAACTCATCGGCGCCGCCATCGCCGCGGGTACGCTGGCTGTCGTCGGCGCGAACTACCGGCTCCGTGAGGGCCGTGTGGTTCCGGATGTCGTCCTCGGCACGGTCGAGTCCTGACTCGGTCTGCCACCACGCCACCGCTCCCTCGCCCGCTAAACCGAAAGGCCACGTCGCCGTGAGCACCGAGCCCGCGTTCCGCATCGAACACGACACGATGGGAGAGGTGCGGGTGCCCGCATCCGCCCTTTACAGCGCACAGACCCAACGCGCCGTCGAGAACTTCCCGATCTCCGGTTCGGGACTCGAAGCCGGCCAGATCGTCGCCCTTGCGCGCATCAAGCGGGCCGCCGCTGTCGTCAACGGTGAGCTCGGCATCCTCGACGCTGCCATCGCCGAGGCGATCGTCGCGGCCGCAGACGACATCATCGGCGGCGCCCACCACGACCAGTTCCCGGTCGACACCTATCAGACCGGTTCCGGCACCTCGTCGAACATGAACATGAACGAGGTGCTCGCGACCCTCGCCACGACCAAACACGGCGCGCCCGTGCACCCGAACGACCACGTCAACATGTCGCAGTCGTCGAACGACGTGTTCCCGACGTCGGTGCATGTCGCCGTCACGGGCGCCCTCGTGAACGACCTCGTTCCCGCGCTCGACCATCTCGCGAAGGCGCTCGAGGTCAAGGCTGAGCTGTGGAAGGGCGTCGTCAAGTCCGGGCGCACGCACCTCATGGATGCCACCCCGGTCACCCTCGGTCAGGAGTTCGGCGGCTACGCGCGCCAGGTGCGACTCGGGATCGAGCGCATCCAGTCCGCCCTCCCCCGCGTCGCCGAAGTTCCGCTCGGCGGCACCGCGACCGGAACGGGAATCAACACGCCCGCCGGCTTCTCGGCGCGGGTGATCGAGGTCGTCGCCGAGACGTCAGGCCTGCCGATCACCGAGGCGCTCGACCACTTCGAGGCGCAGGGTGCCCGCGACGGACTCGTCGAGGCATCCGGTGCCCTGCGCGTCATCGCGGTGTCGCTCACCAAGATCTGCAACGACCTGCGCTGGATGGGCTCCGGCCCGAACACCGGACTGGCCGAACTGTCGATCCCCGACCTGCAGCCCGGGTCGTCGATCATGCCCGGCAAAGTGAACCCGGTCATCCCCGAAGCCGTCATCATGGTCGGCGCGCGGGTCATCGGCAACGATGCGACGATCGCCTGGGCCGGTGCGACGGGCAACTTCGAGCTGAACGTCGCCATCCCGGTCATGGGCACGGCGCTGTTGGAGTCGATCCGGCTGCTCGCCAACAGCTCGGTGCTGCTTGCCGACAAGACCGTCGAGGGCCTCGAGGCGAACGAGGAACGCGCTCGGGCGATGGCCGAATCGTCGCCGTCGATCGTCACCCCGCTCAACAAGTTCATCGGCTACGAGAACGCCGCGAAGATCGCCAAGCACTCGGTGAAGAACGGGCTGACGGTGCGCGAAGCGACGATCGACCTCGGGTTCGTCGAACGCGGCGAGATCAGCGAAGCCGACCTCGACAAGGCGCTGGATGTCTTGTCGATGACCCGCCCGGGCTGAGTCGGGACTTCGGCGCCGCGAGTGAGACACTCGCGGCATGACGCTCGATCGGTCGCGTCGCGCCCGCGCGGCGCGAAAGCGTCGGCGACGGTTCCTCGCCGCCGACAACGACCTGACGCTCGCGCAGTGGACGGCGATCCGCGCGGCCTGGGGCGGGTGCGCGTACTGCAGCGAACCCGATGCCGCCCTGCAGAAGGATTGCGTACTGCCGCTCTCGCGCGGCGGTCGCTACACGATCGAGAACGTCGTGCCCGCCTGCCGCTCGTGCAACGCCAGCAAGAGCAACGACGAAGTCACCGGCTGGCTGCGGCGCAAACGACTCGATGAGCCGAGGTTCCTGCTCCGCTGGGCGGAGATCGCCGCCACCCTGCGCACCGAACTCGCGGACTAGAGCAGGGCCTGCCCGGCCAAGGCGCCCGCGTATCCCGCCAGCAGGAACGGACCGAACGGGATGCGGGTGCCCCGCCCGCGCACAATGAGAACGACGAGCGCGACGACGCCGCCGAGCAGGAATGCGATCAGCGGGGACGCGACCGCAACCGTCACCGTCGGGGAGGCGAGCCCGAGCACGGCGGCGAGCTTCACATCCCCCATCCCCATCCCTCCGCCGAGCGCCAACAGGAAGAGCACCGCGCCGTAGGCGGCCGCGGCGATCGCCGGCACAAGAGGAGGGATGCCGGTCGTCGCCCACGAGCCCGCGGCGGCGAGGAGCCCGATGGCGAGCCCGGGGACCACGAGTCGGTTCGGCAACCGGTGTTCGGCGAGGTCGATGCGCGTCAGCTCCGGGGCGATCGCCGCGACGTAGAGGGCGGGGATCGCCGCCACGACCGGCCCGACGGCGACCCAGACCAGCACTCCCAGCGCGAGGGTCAGCGGCAGCTGCCACCCGATCCGTCGCATGCCGCCGATGCTAGCGAGCCGCCGCAAGCCGGCTGCGGTTTTCTCACAGGCCGACCAAATCAAGGAGATCTCAGGGTCGAGGTGCCGCGTTCACTGTCGGGCACCGCCCGCACCCGCGGATCTCCTTGATTTGGTCAGCATCCGTCGGGGCTGGACGGGCCGGGCCCACGCCGCGCTTCCCCGGCGACGTGGTGCCCGGCCCTAGACGCAGACGCGAAAGCGTTACGCCAGCTCGTTGCCCTCGAGCATCTCGGTGACGAGCGCGGCGATCGCCGAGCGTTCGGAGCGGGTGAGGGTGATGTGGGCGAACAGCGGATGCCCCTTCAGTGTTTCAATCACCGAAGCCACCCCGTCGTGGCGTCCGACCCGGAGGTTGTCGCGCTGGGCGACATCGTGCGTGAGCACAACCCGGGAGTTCTGGCCGATGCGGCTCAGCACCGTCAGCAGCACGTTCCGTTCCAGCGACTGCGCCTCGTCGACGATCACGAAGGCGTCGTGCAGCGAACGGCCGCGGATGTGGGTGAGTGGCAGCACTTCGAGGATGCCGCGCTCGACCACCTCTTCGAGCACGTTCTCACTCACGAGGGCGCCGAGGGTGTCGAACACCGCCTGCCCCCAGGGGTTCATCTTCTCGCCCTGGTCGCCCGGCAGGTAGCCCAACTCCTGGCCGCCGACCGCATACAGCGGCCGGAACACCATGATCTTGCGATGCTGCTGCTTCTCGAGCACCGCCTCAAGGCCCGCGCACAACGCGAGCGCAGACTTGCCGGTGCCTGCCCGCCCGCCGAGCGACACGATCCCGATCTCCGGGTCGAGCAGCAGGTCGATCGCGAGCCGTTGCTCCGCGCTGCGACCGTGCAGACCGAAGACATCCCGATCGCCGCGCACCAGGCGGAACTCGCCCTTCCCGCTCACCCGCCCGAGCGCCGAACCGCGTTCGGAGTGCACGACCAGGCTGGTGTTGATCGGCAGGTCGGCGACCTGCCGCGACGAGATCGTCTCGCTCTCGTAGAGGTCCGACATCTGCTCAGCCGAGAGGTCGACATCAGCCATGCCGGTGTAACCGGAGTCGACGGCCAGTTCGGCCTTGTACTCCTCGGCCGTCAGACCGACCGATGCCGCCTTGACGCGCATCGGCAAGTCCTTCGACACGACGGTGACGTCGAGCCCGTCGTTGGAGAGATTCATCGCGACCGCGAGGATGCGGGAGTCGTTGTCGCCCAGTTGGAGTCCCGACGGCAGCACCGACTGGTTCGAGTGGTTCAACTCGACCCGAATCGATCCGCCATCCCCGGCGGCGATCGGGAAGTCGAGCCGTTCGTGCTGGCGGCGCAGCTCGTCGAGATTGCGGAGTGCTTGCCGGGCGAAGTAGCCGATCTCCGGGTCGTTGCGTTTGGCTTCGAGTTCGGTGACGACGACGACGGGGAGGACGACGGCATGCTCCGCGAACCGGAAGATGGCCTTGGGATCGCTCAGCAGAACCGAGGTATCGAGAACGAATGTCCGCTCCCCCTGCTTCGGTTTCCCACCTCCGCTCTTCGCGTTGGTGGACTTCTGCTGGGGCTTCTCGAGTGCGGGCACTCCCACTCCATCCCCGGGGATGTCTCCCCCGGCTGGTGTTACGTGGCGGCCACTTCAACTCGGAACGAACTTACGTGGCCGCTCCGACCAGGCGCCGTGCCTGATGTCTCGACGCTAACCCTGGGCGTGTAACGCGCGCGTTTCGACACGCCCCCAGCGCGTTTCGAGCGTGTGAATGTTCAGGATGCCGTGAGCGCTACGCGCAGGCGGGCACGCGCCCGCGAGTAGCGCTGCCGCGCCGTCGCCAGCCCACCGAGCGCGAGCACTCCAAGTCCGGCGATTCCCACGGCGCGGCGCCGCAGCCTCTTCGTCGCCGCTGCGCGCGCGTCGGCGTGCACGCGATCGAGCACCTCCTCGGCCACCAGCACCCCCGACCATCCGGTCGTGCGCCCTATAGGCGCCGGTCCAGTTCCTCGTCGTTCGTCGCGACCTCCGTTCACCCTGTACCTGTCGGAAGGCGGACGAACTTGACAGCTGGACTCGCTGATTTCAGGAATCGGTGTGACAGAAGTTGCCCGTGTCGACCGGCGGGACCTCACGACTGCCCATTCCCAACCCCAGCCACACCGATTCCTGAAAACGGCAAGTAGGCCCAGCCTCAGATCGACGTGGCGAACGAGACCAGGGCCGCGCGGAGCATCGAGAAGGTCTCCTCCTCGACAGTCGCATGGGCGGCGAACCGCACGGCGGTGTCGCGGACGGTCGCCGTGATGCCGTGATTGTGCAGTGACGCGACGAGCACCGTGAGGTGTTCGGGCAGCGGCTCGACCACGACGATGCCCGCACGCTCGGCTTCGGCGCGCGGAGACACGACGGGCAGCGCGTATTCGTCGGCGAGGTCGATGATGCGCGAAACGTTCCGCGAGATCTCGGCATGAAGGGTCGGGATGCTGACCGCCGCGACCTCCTCGAGGGCTGCGGCGAAGCGGCCGGCAGCGACCGGGTCGGCGTGACTGATCTGGTACGCGGCCGCTCCGGGCAGCGGGTCGGTGACCCCGTCGTACTGCCCGTCTTCGGCCCCGACGTAGCTCGACCAGACCGGGGTGAGGTGGTCGCGCGCACGGTCGCTCACCGCGAGGAACCCGCAGCCGACCCCCGCCCGCGCCCACTTCTGGCCGCCCGACGCGACGACATCGGCCACCTCGAACGGCGCATCGACGACGCCGAAGCCCTGCGCGGCATCCACGATCAGCAGCCGGTC
>CAZCEE010000041.1:0-13001 GCA_964497165.1 uncultured Schumannella sp.
CCCGAGGTCGCCGGGCCGCTCAAGGCTGCTGCCGACGAAGCCGAGAAGGTGGTGGCACGCGTCGCCGGGCGTGACCCGGCGGCCGCGATCGGCGACGTCGAGCGCGCCAACGCGAGTCTGCACGACGCGCTCGGGAAGCTGCGGGATGCCGCAGCCCAGGCCGAACGCGCGAAGGCCCAGCTGTCCCGAGTCACGTCAGAAGCGCAAGCGGCGGTCGCGGCGGCTCAAGACTTCATCGCCACCCGGCGGGGTGCCGTCGGGGCGACGGCCCGCACCCGGGTCGCCGAGGCCGAACGCCAGCTCACGCAGGCGCTCACCGCGGCGCGCACGAACCCCGTTGAGGCACTGCGGGCCGCCCAACAGTCGGTGGCGCTCGCGACCTCGGCGATGCACAGCGCCCAGAGCGACGTCGCAGCGTTCAACGGTGGCGGCTCGTACGGCCCGTCGAACAGCGGGTACGGCGGTGCCGCCCTCGGCGGCATCCTCGACGGGCTCTTCTCCGGCGGATCATCCAGCGGCTGGTCGTCGTCGGGAGGCAGCGGATGGTCGAGCGGTTCCAGTTCGTCGTCACGACCCCGGCCGCGGCCCAGCAGCAGCGGCTCCTCGAGCCGGCCTCGCCCTTCAGGCGGACGCCGCTCTCGCGGCGGGCGCTTCTAGACTCCCCTTCAAACTGAAGACAACGAAAGGCACAACATGGCAAAGCAGTCAATCCTCGGCCGCATCTCGCAGCTGGTGCGCGCGAACATCAACGCGCTCATCGACCAGGCCGAGGACCCGCAGTTGATGCTCGACCAGTTGGTGCGCGACTACACCAACTCCATCGCCGAGGCCGAGAGCGCGGTGGCGCAGACCATCGGCAACCTCCGCCTCATGGAGCAGGACCACGCCGAAGACCTCGAATCCGCCGCCGACTGGGGCCGCAAGGCCCTCGCCGCGAGCGCCAAGGGCACCGAGCTGCGCACGGGCGGCAACACCGAGGATGCCGACAAGTTCGACAAGCTCGCGAAGATCGCGATCGGCAAGCAGATCTCAGCCGAGAACGAGGCGAAGACCGCTGCGCCGACGATCGCGTCGCAGAACCAGGTCGTCGACCAGCTCAAGGACGGCCTCGACAAGATGCGCGAGAAGCTGTCGGAGCTCACGAGCAAGCGCGACGAACTCGTGGCCCGCGCGAAGACCGCCGAAGCTCAGTCGCACGTGCACGACGCCATCCAGAGCATCGATGTGCTCGACCCGACGAGCGAACTCGGCCGGTTCGAAGAGAAGGTGCGTCGCGAAGAGGCCAAGGTCATGGGCCAGCAGGAGCTCGCCGCCTCGAGCCTCGACTCCCAGTTCGAGTCGCTCGAAGACCTCGACAAGGAGGCCGAAGTCGAGGCACGCCTCGCCGAGCTGAAGGCCGGCGGCACGCAGGCTGTCACGTCGGGCAACTGACGGCTGCGGACCAGGACGTGACCGGGGAGGGGCGACGGGCGACCGTCGTCCCTCCCCGGCTGTTCGGGGTGGATGCGGCGCGCGGCGCGGCACTGCTCGGGATGTTCGCCGCCCACACCATGTTCGGCGGCGGGGAACAGTTCTTCGACGGCCGGTCGGCGATTCTGTTCGCCACCGTCGCGGGCGTCTCCCTGGGTCTCATGACCGGCGGCGCCCACCCACCGTCAGCCGGCGAGCGCTCCACGGCACGCCTCGTTGTGCTCATCCGCGGTGGAGTGCTGGTGCTGCTCGGCCTGGCCCTGACGACGTTCCTGCAGCCGCCGATCGCCGTCATCCTCGACTACTACGGCTTCGCGTTCCTGCTGCTCATCGCGGTGCTGTTCGTTGCCCGTCCCGTGCTCGGGCTGCTCGCTGCGGTCGTCACGGTCGCCGCGCCGCCGATCGTCGCCGCAGTGACCGACGGCACGCCCTTCGAGAGCGTCGCCGCGCCGGTGCAGGTGTTCGCGCGCTGGCTGTTCTACGGCGAATACCCGATGCTGACCTGGCTGGCGTTCCTGCTGGTCGGACTTCTGCTCGCCCGCGCCGACCTGCGCCACCGCCTCACTGCGGAGATCGCCCTCGTGCTCGGAACCCTCGCCGCAGTTCTCGGCTACGCCTCCGCGCTCGTCATCCCCGGTGTCACCGCCGAAGCGCACTCCGGCACCACAGCAGAAGTCGTCGGATCCGGCGGCGTCGCGGTCGCGATCATCGGCGGGATGTCCCTGCTCGACTCTGCGACCGGAGAAGGCGGGGCGACCGGAGCCGGTGAACGCGTCGCGAGGGTCGTGCGGTTCGTGCTCTACCCGGTCGCCGCAGCGGGCGCGATGGCCCTCACCCTCTACACCGCCCACGCGTTCGTGCTCACGATCATCCGCGCGACGGCGCAGAACCCCGAACGCTGGCAGGTCCCCGAGTGGACGTTCCCGGCTCTCGCCCTCGGATCGCTCGCGATCGCAACGCTCTGGCGGCGGTTCGTCGGTATCGGTCCTCTCGAAGCCGGGCTCCGTGCCCTCACCCGCCTCGCCCTGCGTTCGCCGCCTAGAGTGGCTCCGTGACCCTCCGGTTCGTGCTCGTGCCGCAGTGGCAGGGCTCCCCCTCCCCGCGGGCGATGCGACTTGCCGACGGCGTCGCCGCTCTCCAGGCCGACCTTCCGGCATCGGCGACCTCCGCGGTTCCGGTGCCGCTGGAATCCGGCGACGAGCAGGGCACCGGAATCGCCCGGTACACGTCGGTGCAACTGGTACGAGAGCGCACCTCCGTCGCGCTGCAGGATGTCGACGGGCCGTTCGTGGTCGTGGGCGGCGACTGCGGCGTCTCAGCCGCCGGCATCGCGGTCGCAGCGAACCGTCATCCCCAGGTCGCCGTGGTCTGGTTCGACGCGCACCCCGACCTCAACTCCGCGGAATCCTCGCCCTCGGGGGCGTTCGCCGGAATGGTGCTGCGCGCCGCGATCGACAACGGCGACATCGCGGCCGACCGCGTGGTGGTCGCCGGCGCGCGATCCTGGGATGCGGGCGAAGAGTCGTTCGCGGCGGAGGCCGGACTGTGCATCCTCACCGTGACCGAGCTCGATGACCCCACCGCACTGGTCGAGGCGGTGGCCGCCACCGGCGCCGATGCCGTCTACGTGCATATCGACCTCGATGTGCTCGACCCCGCCGACCTCGACGGGTTGCTCGACCCGGAACCGTTCGGGGTGAGCCCGTCCGCACTCGTGGCAACGATCAAGGCGCTGCGGGCGCAGTTCCCGCTCGCCGGAGCGACCCTCGCGGCCTACGCACCGAGTGCGCTCGACACCGAGCAGGCGGCGGACGACGCGGCCACCATCCTGCGCATCATCGCCGCGCTCGACTAGCTCGTCACACCCAAGGTCAGTCGACGCGGATCTCGTACTGCCCCACTGTGGCGTCGAATGCGGTGATAGTGACGACCGCGTCGACGGTGCCTTCGGGCGACTCGTACGTGCAGTTGACGGTGTTGCCCACGACGATCTCGACCTCGGTGCCTTCGCAGCTGACCTCGGGAACGTAGTCGAGCATGTTCTTGAGCGCCGTGATGGCCAGCGCCTCGATGTCGCCGATCGGCACGAACGCGCCCGGCTCGGCGGTCGGTTCGGGCGCGTTGTTGGGCACGTCGGCGACCTGGATGTCGAACGCGTAGTTCGTGCCGTCGACCTCGGTGAAGGTGATGACGGTGTCGAACTCGAGCCCGGCGACCGGGTCGACGAGCAGGCAGGTGATCGACGTGTCGGCCTCGACGGTGATGTCGTCGTCGCCGCAGTCGATCGTCGGACGCACCCCGACCTGCTCCTCGAGCTGGTCGGCAGCGAGCGTCTCGATGTCTTCCGGCGGCACCGTGGGCGCGGTGTTGACGCCGACACTGAACACGCAGCCCGAGAGGAGCGTCACTGCGAGCGCGGCGACAGGGATCAGGGTGAGAGAACGGGAACGCACGGTCAGCCTCCAGGAAAGACGTTGGTTGAACGCTAGCGGATGCGGGTGCCGGGGAGCCTACGCTGCGTTGCCTGCTCGCCGCCGCCCCTGCGGCGAGCGCGGTCGCCGCCTACGCTGGTCGGGTGGCTGAACGAGTGACCGTCGAACGGGATGGGCACCTGCTGCTCATCGGACTGAATCGGCCGGAGAAGCGCAACGCCGCAGACTTCGCGATGCTGCAGGAGCTGTGCCTCGCGTACGGCGAACTCGACAGGGATCCCGAGTTGCGGGTCGGCCTGGTGTTCGCGCACGGCGACCACTTCACCGGCGGCCTCGACCTCGGTGACGTCGCGCCTCGCATCGGCGCGAACGGGCTCGACCTCGTTCCCGAGGGGGGCCTCAACCCGTGGCAGGTCGAGGGCGAGTTCCAACGCAAGCCCGTCGTCATCGCCGTGCAGGGCATGTGCCTGACCCTCGGCATCGAACTCGCCCTGGCGAGCGACGTCGTCGTCGCCGCAGACTCGACGGTCTTCGGGCAGATCGAGGTGCAGCGCGGCATCTTGCCGTTCGGCGGCGCGACGATCCGGTTCCCGCGCGCTGTCGGCTGGGGCAACGCGATGCGCTGGATGCTCACCGGCGACTCGTTCGACGCGGCCGAGGCACACCGCATCGGCCTCGTGCAGGAGGTCGTGCCGCACGGCACTCAGCTTCAGCGGGCCCGCGAGATCGCCACTCGAATCGCCGCGCAAGCTCCTCTCGCCGTGCAAGCGACGCTGGCCAACGCGCGAGAGGCGATCCGCGACAGCGATGCGCGCGCCGAACAGCAGTTGCAGCCGGAACTCGTGCGGCTGGCGTCGAGCGAGGATGCCGCCGAAGGGATGCGCGCCTTCGTCGCCCGCGACGAGCCCAACTTCCGCGGCCGATGAACCCGCAGCCCGTGCGACCGGATCCGGCGAAGCTCTCCCGGGCGGAGCGTGCGGTGGGCTCGGTCGTGCGCTTCGGCGCCGGCGTTCCGGGGCTACGCCGCTTTCTGCTCTGGCCCGTCGTCGCCCGCCCCGGGTATTGGTTCGCAACGGGGTGCGCGTGGCTGTGGGGCCGCATCCTGTTCGGGCGCTTCGCGAAAGGCGGCGGCATCCACTACTTCTCGCGGATGCCGAAGTGGGCCTACGGACGCGGCGGCACGACGATCGGGGCGATCTACCTGACGACCGACAACACCAGCGACGACGTGCTCGAGCACGAGGCGATCCACAAGACGCAGTGGAAGAAGTACGGGCTCTCCTTCATCGCCCTCTACGTGGCGGCGGGCTCGCCGGCGCTGACCAACCGCTTCGAGGTCGAAGCCGGACTGGAGAAAGGCGGGTACGTGCGGGCGCGCAAACCTCGACCGGGCGGCGGGTTCCCGGGGAAGAACCGACCGGAGGGTTAAGCGTTCGTGCGGATGCGCGCGGCGCGGTCGCCCGAGACCCAGCCGTAGACGCGGTACTCGCGCTCGAGGTCGGTGGGCAGCATCTCGCCGAGCCAGGCTTCGATGGCGCCGCTCAGCGACTGCCCGAGGTCGCGGCACAGCCAGGTGACGCAGACCCGGCCGGGAGCGGCGAGGTCGCGGATCGCAGCCGCCGAATCCACCTCGATGAAGACTTGCCCCCGTGCCCGCTCGGGCAGGGTGGCGAGCACCGTTTCGACGACCGGGAGGTCGGCCTCGACCGCGCCGAGCAGCACGAGGTCGCCGACAGCAGGCTGCCAGGAGATCGTCGCGGGGAGGAGGTCGGAGAGGAACATCGCAAGATCAGTATAGGCATACCTAACTGAGCCTGCCCTTACCTCACGCGGACCAGGCGGGCGGGTGCCGACGGTCCCAGTGCAAGCGGCGTTCGAGCTGGGCTCCGACGGCGAGCAGCACGTCTTCCCGGCCCGGGCGCCCGATGAGTTGCACCCCCATCGGCAGCCCGTCCGTGGTCACGTGAACCGGCAGCACGATCGCCGGCAGGCCGCTCACATTCACCATGCTCGTGTATGGCGTGTAGCGCACCTGTTGGGCGAAGTTGCGCTCGCCATCCTCGGCGTCGTACCAGCCGAGCGGCCGGGGGGTGAGCGCCATCGCGGGGGTGAGCACGGCATCCACCCGGGAGGCGCGGGCGATGAACCGGCGCTCGAAACCGGTGAGCCAGGCGAGGGCCGCGCCGAGTTCCCGTGCGCCGAGAGCCCGGCCGCTCTCGACGAGCCAGCGGGTGAGCGGTTCGAGCAGCCCGAGTCGATCGCTCTCCACCGGGATCCCCGCGGCCCCCGCCTGCCACACCGTACGGAACGCGGGGGCATAGCCCGGCTCCGGATCGAACGCGAGCTCCTCGATGCCATGACCCGTGGCATCCAGTTCGCGGATGGCGATCTGCAGCGCCTCCTCGGCCGCAGGATCGAGTTCGAGGTCGAAGGCGGTCGCCCACGGTGAGTCGCGGGTGACGCCGATCGAGAAGCGGCCCTCGCCCCGCGCGGCGGCGCCCAGGAACGGGACCTCGTCCCACCTTGGGGCGACCGTCGCCCATTGTGCGGGACCGTGGCCTGCGAGGGCGTCGAGCAGCAGTGCGGCGTCGGCGACGGTACGGGCGAGCGGCCCCGCGACGACGAGACCGGCCAGGCTCGGGAAGCCCGACATCGCCGGCACGCGACCGCGCGACGGCTTGAGGCCGACGAGACCGGTCGCGGCGGCGGGGATGCGCACCGAACCGCCCCCGTCAGACCCCGGTGCGAACGGAAGGAGCCCGGCGGCGACGGCGACCGCGGCTCCGCCACTCGACCCGCCCGCGCCGCGCGTCAGGTCGTACGGGTTGCGGGCGATCGGGCCGGCGATCGGTTCCGTGTAACTCGGAAAGCCGAACTCAGGCGCTGCGGTCTTGCCGAGGCTCACGCCGCCAGCCGCGTCGAGCGCGAGGGCCAACTCATCGGATTCCGTTGGCACGTTGTCGGCGAAGGCGCGCGACCCATAGCGGGTCGGCACGCCGACGCGGGCCACGAGGTCTTTGTCGGCGAACGGCAGGCCCCACAGCGGCAGCGCGTGCGAGAGCTCGTCGACAGCTGCGGCCCGCGCCTGGGCCTGCGCGGCAGTCACGGTGGCGAACGCCCCGAGCCCGGCGTCGAGCCGTGCGATGCGTTCGAGGTAGTGATCGGTGAGTTCGCGAGGTGACACCTCGCCCCGCCGTAACCAGTCGAGCTGCTCGTTGGCCGTGAGGTGGTGCAGTTCGAACACGCCCCGAGCCTACGGCGGGTGACCGGACACCTCGCCCTGGGGGCGGGCGCTCCCTCGGTCGTGACGGATCGCGATGGTACTGTCCCTGACACGGGGAAGGGGACGACCATGCGGATCAGGAACAGCGTCGTCATCGGGTCGATCGCACTCATGCTCCTCGCGGGATGCGTGCCGGCACCCGCTGCGGGCGATGACAGCCCGGCACCCTCGAGCGACCCCACCCCGAGCGACACCGCGACCACCGAGCCCGAGATTCCGGTGTTCGGGATGCCCGCGAAGTGCGCCGAGATCCTCACGCCCGAGACTGCGGTGGCCTATGCTGCCGACGGGCTCGACCTGCTCGGCGGCCCAGACGGCCTCTACGGCGAGAACTACTTCGGCGACCCGACCCCCGAAGAGCAGGCCGGCGGCATCACCTGCGTCTGGGGCGACGAGGACGTGCCGGCGTCGACCGTCATCGTCTCGGTGGCCCCGATCACGACGAGCACCCGCTCGGGGATCGTCAGCGCCCTCATCGCCAGCGGGCTGGTCGAAACGCAGGTCGACGGCACGCTCACCTACGCGCGCATCGGCGACGACGTGAGCGCGCCGGCGGAACTGCACGTCATCCGCAACGAGAGTTGGATCTCGGTCATCGAAGCGGTCGGCGGCGAGGCCCGCTTCCAGCACGCGACGGAACTCGTCGACGAGGTGACCGGGCAGGTCTACGTCGAGCGTTGACCCCGTCGGTTGTTCGTGGTGGTCGGGCCCTGTTCGGTTTCCGCGAGTCAAGAGCGGGGACCCCTACCCCGATTGACTCGCGGAAACCGACCAGACCCCTCCGCGGTCGTCCGCGAGCCGCCGTTGCACCCCTCGACGAATTCGTCCGCGCGACGACTTCGCGCCCACTCGATGTCGCCCGCACCGAGGTTCGCACGTCGAGCCGCGCAGACGGCTCGTGACGACGAACATCTAGGCCCGACTCCCGGACGGCGGGCGACCGCGGAGGTGACCGCCGACCCCCGCGAGCAACCTACTTGAGACTCTTCTGCATCAGGACGGTGCCGAGCCACCGGCCGAACTTGAAGCCGACTTTGCCCATGTGGCCGATCTCGGTGAACCCGAAGTTGCTGTGCATCGCGAGCGAAGCATCCGCGCCCCGGTCGGCGATGACGGCGATGACCTCCTTGACCCCCGCGGCCTTCGCCCGCGGCAACAGTTCGGCCATCAGCGCCTTGCCGAGGCCCTTGCCGGTCGAGGCGGGGCCGAGGTAGATCGAGTTCTCGACGGTGAAGCGGTAGGCGGCCTTCGGCTTCCACGGGGTGACGTAGGCGTAGCCGAGGATCACCCCGCCCGGGCTCACCGCGACGAGCCACGGATAGTGCAGCTCTGCGACCTTCGCGAACTTCGCCCGCATCTCTTTGAGGGTGAGCGGATCTTCGTCGAAGGTGACCGTCGAGTTGGCGACGTAGTGGTTGTAGATCTCGAGCATGTGCGGGATGTCGCGGCTGGTGGCATCCCGAATCTCGAACGCGAACGTTGGCTCTTCGGGCGGCTTGGGTTTGAGGTGGGGCGGGAGCCTCCGCCGCGGGTTGTACTCCTCTTCCAACACGGCCCGAATCCTACGCGCGCTTCGCCATCTATCTGCATATTCTCCATGTATGAGAACGTCAGGGGTCGTCAAAGCAATTGCGGGGCTAGTGCTGACAGGAGCTCTATTGACAGGTTGCGCAGCGACCGTTGAACAGATCACCACCCCCGACGGCATGATCATGCTGGTCGCCGGAGAGAACGGAGACTTGAGACCGGACGCCGCTCTCGAAGGCGTCCTTGGCTGGTCTGCGGGAGGCTGCCTCCATCTGAAAGGAGCAGACGACGACTATCTGCTTCTGATGCCGTCCGGCACCACACTCGACGGCGAGAACACCGTTGTTCTTGACGACAGCAGCCGAGCCGAGATCGGGCACCCCGTCGTGTGGGGAGGCGGCTTCTATCCCTCCCGGGACCAAACGTCGGGCGAACTTGCGACAGGTCTCGCGAATCTTCCCGAGAATTGCCTCACCACCGAGATCGCGGTCGTCAATTCGCTGAACTAAACCAACGGTTGACGCTTGACGATCGGCGCCCGTCCCACTTAGTTTCGTTGCATCAGGGATCTTTCGTGGCATCAGGATCAGGGGAGCAGCACTATGAGTACTTTTGTGAACCCGTCAACTCGCACGAGAAGTCGCAAGTTTGCGATGACGTTCGTAGTGGGCGCGCTGGCCGTCGTAGTATCGCTCACTACAGCTGGACAGGCGCATTCTTCGCCCGACGACAGCATCGACATAGCACCGCTTGCACCCGCGGACGTACTTGGACTCGAAGAGTCAACTGGCCTCAGCGCTGCGGAGGTCGAGAGTCGGTTTTCGGGTCAGAATGAGTTCGCGATCATGTTGGCCGACGTTGCTGCCCAAAGCCCGGATGCGTACTTCTCATCGGAGTGGGTCGGGGGCGAGGATACGCGAGCGAGAGTCGCGTTCCACGGCCGGCCGAGCGAGGATGTCCTCAAAGCTCTCGAGTCCCTGCCCTTCCCCGTCGACGTGAGTTTTGACGCGCCCGCCACTCTCGAGCGACTCCTCGCTTTCCAAGAAGACATCTCGAAAAAACTCGCCTCGCTTCCTGGAATCGAGTACTCCTCAAGTGAATTCGATCCTAAATCGGGCGTGCTCGCTTTGAGCTACGCCGGCATCGGGGCCGAGGTCGAACTGGCGGTCTCCCAGCTCCTTGAGCACAGTCAGGACTTTCTTGTCCCCGTCGTAGCCACAGCAGTCGAGGCTTCGTCGATCGCGTTCGATGGCCACGTGGTGCGGGGTGGTGTGAGCATCTCGGGATGCACGACCGCGTTCGCGGTTTTTGCAGGCGCGACACGAGGGGTCCTCACTGCTGGACATTGCTCCGACGGTTCACCGAGTGTTTTCGGCAGCGCCTACCCAGCCGTGTTTCAGGGCGAGCACGAGGGTTCATACGGCGACTTCCAATGGCACCGAACTGTCGACACGACATCGAACCAGATCCGGATCAGTTCGTCTGGAACTTTGCGGACGATCACTTCAAACGGATATACCTCAACGGGAATGGGCGTCTGCAACTACGGAAAGACCCGAACCACAGCGAATTGCACCACGGTGGCAGCTACCAACATCTGCGGTAGCTGGACGAGTCCAGACGCTGGCCCAGTTACCCTTTGTCGATTGATGAGAACCAACACCACCATTACCAATCCAGGCGACAGTGGCGGCCCTTGGTACTTCAACAACACGGCCTACGGGATCCATTTCGGGACTGCTGGCGGCTCGGCCGCCTACAGCACCGTCTACAACGCCCAGTCGATCCTCGGCATCCTACTGAAAATCTCCTGATCAGAGATTTAGTCTCCAGTCGATCGGGTCGGCCCCCGCCGCAGTCAGCAGCTCGTTGGCGCGGCTGAACGGCTTCGACCCGAAGAAACCGCTGGATGCCGACAGCGGGCTCGGGTGGGCTGAAGCGATGACCGGGGTCGACCCGAGCAACGGGCGCAAGGTGCCGGCATCCCGACCCCAGAGGATCGCGACCAGCGGCGTGCCGCGCGCAACGAGCGCTTCGATCGCGGCCTGGGTGACCTCCTCCCAGCCCTTACCGCGGTGGGAGCCCGAGTTGCCGGCCTGCACGGTGAGCACCCGATTGAGTAGCAGCACGCCCTGCTCAGCCCAGCCGGTGAGGTCACCGTGCGGCACCGGCGGGATGCCGAGATCGTCGCTCAACTCCCGGTAGATGTTGGTGAGACTGCGCGGGATGGGCCGCACGTGACGTTCGACGGCGAACGACAGGCCGATCGGATGCCCGGGCGTCGGGTACGGGTCCTGGCCGACGATGAGCACGCGCACGCGTTCGAACGGTGAGGTGAACGCGCGCAGCACGTTCGGCCCCTCAGGCAGGTAGCGGCGACCCGCGAAGACCTCCGCACGCAGGAACTCCCCCATCGTGGCGATCTGCGCCGCGACCGGCTCGAGCGCGACGGCCCAGCCGGGATCGACGAGCTCCGAGAGCGGTCGAGGTGAATTCACGTGCCCGCCGGATAGCTGACAGGACCCTCGCTCGACCAGGGGAACATGATCCACTTGTCGGTGTGGCGCCAGGTGTAGGTCGGCTCCTGCACTGTCTGCGGCTTGGCATACAGGCAGACGGTGCGCACCTCACCGCCGCCGGCCTCCAGCAGTTTCAGCACGAGGGCCAGCGTGCGACCGGAGTCGGCGACGTCGTCGACGAGCAGGATGCTCTTGCCGCGCAACGAATCCTGGTCGAGGGTCGGCGGCAGCACGATCGGCGCGTCAAGCGTCTTTTCGACGTCGGTGTAGAACTCGACGTTGAGACTGCCGAGCATCTTGACGCCGAGCGCGTAGCCGAGCGCCCCGGCGAGGGTGAGCCCGCCGCGCGCGATCCCGACGATGGCGTCGGGGCGGAAGCCGTCATCCGCGATCGCCGTAGCCAGTTCCCGAGCCGCCTGGCCGAACAGTTCGTAGGTCAGGATCTCGCGCTGGTCGGCCACACCACTGAGCCTACTGAGCGGGCCACGCTACTAGGACTCGCGTTCGGCCCAGACGAACTGTCGGGTCGCCAAGAGCTTGCCACTAGCGTGAGCCTTGACACTCGTGGGACTGGAGGACGCATGACGAGCATGCTCAATGACCAATCTCAGGCCGAGCAGAACTGGCTGGATGCTTGGCACGCGGGCCCGCAACGGTTGCGTTGGGAGCAGACTCCGCTCCAACTCGGCGACTCCGCCCCGGACATCGAACTCGCTGATCACACCGGGAAGCCGGTGCGCCTGTCAACGTTCTGGGCGAACGGCCCGGCGCTCATAGTGTTCTGGCGGCACTTCGGATGCAGTTGCGGCCTCGAGCGGGCTGCCCGGATCAAGTCGGAGCACCCCCAGTACCTCGAGGCCGGCGCCTCCGTCGTGGTGATCGGCCAAGCGGGACCGGGGCGTTCTGCCGAGTACCGGAAGCGCAATGCGCTCGAGTGCCCGGTACTGTCCGACCCGGAGCGGGTCGCATATCGCGCGTTCGACCTTCTCGAGGGGACCGCTGCCCAAATCCTCTTTGACGCCTCGGATGCCCTCCTCCGTTGCGACGCGACGGCAGGAGAAGAGCTCGCCGCTTCGCGGCACGGCACAGAACGCGCGTCGGTCGACAGTCCGTGGCAACTCCCGGGCGAGTTCGTCATCGACGCGGCCGGCACGGTGCAACTCGCCTACCGATACCAGTACTGCGAAGACTGGCCGGATCCGCGTGTGCTCACCGCCGCGATCCGATTCGGCGGCGCTCCGGGGTAGCGCCACGCCACTAGGCTCCGCTCATGACGAACGGCATCCCGATGTCGGGGGGCCCCGCGACGCGGTCCCTTGCTCAGATCACCTTCGCTCTCGTCGGTTTCCTGTTCCTGCTGGAACTCACGAGCGGCATCATCCAGGGCTACTACATCCCGTTGATCAGCGATCTGGTGGTGCACCTCGGCATCACCGACGCCGACTTCAACTGGTTCGAGGCTGCGCAGTTGCTGCTGTCGGCCCTCGCCGTGCCAATCCTGGCGAAGCTCGGCGACATGTTCGGCCACAAGCGGATGCTGCTGGTGTCGACCGCGCTCACGGCTGCCGCGTCGTGGTGGCTCGTCGCGTCGGGCGACTTCACCTCGTTCCTCATCGCGTGGGCGCTGCAGGGCTTCTACTCCGTTTGGCTGCCGCTCGAGGTGGCGCTGATCTTCGACCGGGGGCGGCGCAGCAAGACCGGCGTCTCGCAGACCCGCCGGGCCGCCGGTCTGCTGGTGCCGCAAACCGCTGCCGGGGCTGGGCGTGGTCT
>CAZCEE010000042.1:0-12796 GCA_964497165.1 uncultured Schumannella sp.
TGCCGCGAGCTCACCAAGATGTACGAAGAGGTCGCCCGCGGCACCCTGAGCGACCTCGCCGAGCGCTTCGCCGAGGGCACCCGCGGCGAGATCGTCGTCGTGGTCGAGGGCGCACCGGCCGCCGCCGCGACCGTAGGTCTGGATGCTGCGGTCGCGACGGTTCTCGAGCTGGCGGCGGGCGGCATCCGTCTGAAGGAAGCCGCGGCAGACGTCGCGGCCGCCACCGGCCTCGCCACCCGCGAACTGTACGAAGCGGCGATTCGCGCGAAATGAGCCCGCGAGGGGTCGGCGTTGGGGGTAGTCGACCGTGAATACGCCCGAATAGCGACCCCTCGGTAACACGGGGGGGCCGAAAGCTAGGCTGAAGCACGTGTCTCAGCCCGGCAGTTTCTACATCACCACCCCGATCTTCTACGTTAACGACGTGCCGCACATCGGGCACGCGTACACGGAGGTCGCGGCGGATGTGCTCGCGCGCTGGCACCGGCAGGCGGGCGATGACACCTGGCTGCTGACCGGCACCGACGAGCACGGGCAGAAGATCGAGCGCACCGCCGCCGCCAACGGGGTGACCCCGAAGGCGTGGGCCGACAAGCTCGTGGCGGAGGCGTGGCTCCCGGTGCTCGACACCCTCGACATCGCCAACGACGACTTCATCCGCACCACCGACGAGCGGCACAAGACGGCTGTCGCGAAGTTCCTGCAGCAGCTCTACGACGAGGGCCACATCTATGAGGGCGTCTACGAGGGGTACTACTGCGTCGGGTGTGAGGAGTACAAGCAACCCGATGACCTCGACCAGCCCGACGACGGCGAGTTCGCGGGTCAGTTCGTGTGCAAGATCCACTCGCGGCCCGTCGAGATCCTCAAGGAGAAGAACTACTTCTTCCGCATGAGCGACTTCGGTGATGCGCTGCTTCACCTCTACGAGTCGCAGCCCGACTTCGTGCAGCCCGACAGCGTGCGCAATGAGATCATCCAGTTCGTCAAGCAGGGCCTCGAAGACCTGTCGATTTCGCGGTCGAGTTTCGACTGGGGCGTCAAGGTTCCGTGGGATTCGACGCACGTCGTCTACGTCTGGTTCGACGCGCTGCTCAACTACGCGACTGCCGTCGGCTGGGGCGCCGACACCGAACAGTTCCGCCGGCGTTGGCCCGCCGTGCACCTCGTCGGCAAGGACATCGCCCGCTTCCACGCCGTCATCTGGCCCGCGATGCTCATGGCCGCGGGGCTGCCGGTGCCGGCCCGCGTCTTCGGGCACGGCTGGCTGCTCGTCGGCGGCGAGAAGATGTCGAAGTCGAAGCTCACCGGCATCGCGCCCGCGCAGATCACGGATGTCTTCGGCTCCGACGCTTTCCGCTACTACTTCCTCTCGGCGATCACCTTCGGGCAGGACGGCTCGTTCTCGTGGGAAGACCTGTCGGCCCGCTACCACGCGGAACTCGCGAACGGTTTCGGCAACCTCGCGTCGCGCGTGATCGCGATGATCGAGAAGTACCGCGACGGGGTGGTTCCCGATGCGACTCGCGATACGGCGATCGTCGACCTGGAGAAGAGCGTGACGGATGCCGCCCACGCGGCCATCGGAACGTTCGCCATCCATGAGGCGCTGGCATCCATCGAGCGACTCGTCGACGCGCTCAACGGGTATGTGACTGAGCAGGCGCCGTGGGTGCTGGCGAGGGATCCCGGGCAGGCCGAACGGCTCGACCAGGTACTCGCGACGTTGGCGCACGGCGTCGGCACCCTCGCGGTGCTCTATTCGCCCGTCATGCCGCAGGCGACGGCGAAGCTGTGGGCGGCGCTCGGCGAGTCCGGGGCGCTTCTCGAACAACGCGTCGACACGGCGTGGGATCGCCCGGGGGGCGGAACGGTCTCGCCGCTCGATCCGCTCTTCCCTCGCGTCGAGCAGGAGCCGACGGGACCGTGACGGAGGCGTTCCTGCGGTCGCGCGAGCGTGGTCCCGACGACAAAGCCGCGGACTACCCGCCGCTGCCGGTTCCGCTCGTCGTTCCCATTTACGACAACCACACCCACATGGAGTTCGCCGACGGGGACAACCCGCTCGGCTTCAAGGAACAACTCGACCGGGCGTCGAGCGTAGGGGTGCGCGGGGTGGTGCAGGTCGGCACCGATCTGGTGACCTCGCGTTGGAGTGCCGAGGTGGCCTCGCACGAGCCGCGCGTCCTCGCCGCCGTCGCGCTCCATCCCAACGAAGCACCCGCGCTTGAGGCGAAGAGGCTGCTCGACGAGCACCTCGCCGGCATCGCCGAGCTGGCCTCGCGACCCCGGGTGCGGGCGATCGGCGAGACCGGGCTCGACTTCTTCCGCACCGGCGAAGACGGTCGGGATGCGCAGGTGCGCGCGTTCGAAGCGCACATCGAGATCGCGAAAGAACACGACCTCGCCCTACAGATTCACGACCGCGATGCACACCGCGACGTGCTGCGTGTGTTGCGGCGGGTCGGCGCGCCAGAACGCACGGTGTTCCACTGCTTCTCGGGGGATGCCGAGTTCGCCAAGGAGATCGCCGACGCGGGCTGGTTCCTCTCGTTCGCAGGCACCGTGACGTTCAAAAACGCGGGCGCGTTGCGCGAGGCGCTCGAAGCCATTCCGCGCGCGAACATCCTGATCGAGACGGATGCCCCCTACCTGACCCCGGCACCGTGGCGGGGTCGACCCAACTCGTCGTACCTGCTGCCACACACCCTGCGGTTCATGGCCGAGCACCTCGGCACGGACGCGTCGATGCTCGCCGCGCAGATCTCGTCGAACACCGAAGCGGTCTACGGCCGCTGGGATGACAACTCGGTCGACACCCCCACCAACCCGATCGACCGGCCCCCAGATCCAGAGGCTGGCTAGTGGCGCTGCTCGGCCCGGCCGAGATTCGCGACCTCGCGGCGTCGCTCGACCTGCAGCCCACCAAGAAGCTCGGGCAGAACTTCGTCGTCGACGGCAACACGGTGCGCAAGATCGTGAAGACCGCCCGCGTCGAACCCGGCGACGAGGTGCTCGAGGTCGGGCCCGGTCTCGGCTCGCTCACTCTCGGTCTGCTCGATGCGGGCGCCCGCGTGACGGCGGTGGAGATCGACACCCGCCTCGCCGAGCTGCTGCCGCGCACCGTCGAGGCGCTCGCGCCGGGCGCACCGCTCGTCGTCGTCACGGGTGACGCGCTGCGGGTCGACATCCCGGGAACGCCTCGCCGACTGGTCGCGAATCTGCCGTACAACATCTCGGTGCCCGTGCTGCTGCGCCTGCTCGAGACGGTTCCGTCGCTGGAGACCGCGCTCGTCATGGTGCAGGCCGAGGTCGGGCAGCGGATCGCCGCCCCGCCCGGGTCGAAGATCTACGGCTCGCCGAGTGTGAAAGCCGCCTGGTACGGCCGCTGGTCGACCGCCGGAAGCATCAGTCGACAGGTGTTCTGGCCGGTGCCGAACGTCGACTCGATCCTCGTCGCGTTCGAGCGTGCCGAGCGTCCGGGTAGCGAAGAGGAACGCGTGCGCACCTTTGCCCTCGTCGACGCCGCATTCGGGCAGCGCCGCAAGATGTTGCGGCAGGCGCTCGCCGACACCCTCGGCGGCTCGGCCGCCGCATCCACCGTCATGGAGTCGGCCGGCGTCGACCCGACGCTCCGCGGCGAGCAGCTGACGGCGGCGGACTTTCTGAGGATCGCCCGAGCTTAGGGTGGAGGAATGATCTCTCGGGATGTACCGCGCTCAGTGCACGTGCGGGCTCCCGGCAAGATCAACGTCTACCTCGAAGTCGGAGCGCTGGTCGACGACGGGTACCACGACGTCGCAATCGCCTACCAGGCGGTGTCGCTGTACGAAGACGTGCGGGTCAGCGAGGCGGAGTTCTTCACCGTGGGCCTGACCGGCAGCGTCGAACTCGGCCGGGTGCCGCTCGACGAGACCAACATCGCGATCCGAGCCGCGAAGCTGCTGGCCGAGCGCACCGGCTATCGCGGCGGCGCGCGCATCGAGATCGAGAAGCACGTGCCGGTGACCGGTGGCATGGGCGGCGGATCGGCGGATGCCGCGGCGACGCTCCTCGCCTGCGACGCACTCTGGGGCACCGACCTGCCGCGCGACGAGATGCTCGACCTCGCGCGCCAGCTCGGCGCCGACGTTCCGTTCGCGATCACCGGGGGCACCGCGATCGGCACCGGCCGCGGCGACGAACTCTCGCCGGCGCTCGCCAAGGGCACCTTCCAGTGGGTGCTCGCGATCGCCGACTTCGGACTCTCGACCCCGGGCGTCTATCACGCGCTCGACGAGCACCGCGCACGTCACGCAGGCGAAGTGGCTCCGGCGAACCCCGCGCCGACCGTCGGCACCGACGTGCTACAGGCGTTGCGCGCGGGGGATGCCCGGAGGCTCGCCGACGCGATGCACAACGACCTGCAGGCTCCGGCCCTCCACCTCGAGCCATCGCTCGCGAAGGTGATCGAGACAGGGGAGCGCAACGGCGCCCTCGCCGGGATCGTCTCGGGGTCGGGCCCGACGGTAGCATTCCTCACCGCCGACCTCGACACCGCGCTCGAGCTGCAGATCGCCCTCTCGGCGGCGCAGCTCAACGTCGTTCGCGCGACAGGCCCCGTCCACGGCGCCCGCATCCTGCCCGACTGACCCGACCACCACCGTGGGTTGAGGGCTCAGGCCGCGGGAGCCTCAGGGTCCGGTCGCCGCTCATTGTCACGCTTCGCCCGCTGAATCTGTTCGTACACGTGGGTGCGCAGCTCGGTGAACCGGGGGAGTGCCCGAGTGGTGAGCTGGTCCCGCTCCGCGGGGAGGTCGATCGTCAGATCCTCCTGCACGACGGTCGGCGTCATCGAGAGCACGATGACGCGCTGACCGAGGTACACCGATTCGTCGATGTCGTGCGTGACGAACAGCACGGTGACGCCGAATCTCGCCCAGATGTTGCGCACGAGGTCTTCGAGGTCGGCGCGGGTCTGCGCGTCAACGGCGGCGAACGGCTCATCCATGATGAGCACTTCGGGGTCGTAGGCGATCGCGCGCGCGATCGCGACCCGTTGCTGCATGCCACCCGAGAGCTGCCAGGGGAACTTGTCGCCCGCAGCGCTGAGGCCGACGGCATCGAGGGCTTCGTCGACGAGTCGACGGCGTTCGGGCTTGGGAGTGGTGCGCAGCAGCGGAAGCTCCACGTTGCGCCGCACCGTCATCCACGGCATCAGGCTGCGGCCGTACTCCTGAAAGACGACCGCCATCTTCTTCGGCGGCGCGGTGACCGCTTCGCCGTCGAGTTCGACGATGCCTCCGCTCGGCGCGAGCAGGCCCGCGATGCACTTCAGGAGGGTCGTCTTTCCGCAACCGGAGGGGCCGACGATGCAGACCAGCTCACCCTGCCTCGCGGTGAACGAGATGTTCTGCAGGGTGACGAAATCGCCGTACGACTTCTGGAGCCCCTCGACCCTCAGCATGGCGGTCGGGGAAGGGGTCTGGTCAGGCACGTTCGGTCTCCTTCAGGCCGCGATACCACCCGAGCACGAAATGCTCGGCGATCTGGAACAGCACCGCGAGAGCGATGCCGATGAACCCGAGCAGGATGATGCCGCTCCACATCTCGGGGATCTGGAAGTTCTGTTGGAAGAAGGTGATGCGCAGGCCGAGCCCCGATGACGAGTTCGTCATCTCCGAGATCACCATGAGGATGATTCCGATCGACAGCGCCTGCCGGATGCCGGCCATGATCTGCGGGGCGGCACTTGGCAGCATGATGAACCGCACGCGCTGCACGGTCGAGAGTTGGTATGAGGTCGCAGTCTCGCGCTGCACGCTGTCGAGGGCGCGAACGCCTTCAACCGTGTTGAGCAGGATCGGCCACACGGTGCCGGCGACGATCACGACGATCTTCGCTGTGTCGCCGATGCCCATCGTGATGGCGAGTAGCGGCACGAGCATCGGCGGCGGCACGGCGCGAAAGAACTCGAACACCGGCTCGACCAACTGCCGCAGCCAGCGAACCGATCCGATCAGGATGCCGACCGCGACGCCGATGACGATCGCGAGCGCCAGCCCGACGAGCAGCCGACTGACGCTCGGCACGACATCGACGAAGAAGGAGTCGCCCACCCACGTTTTGACGAACGCCTCGGCGATGCGCCACGGGGCGGGAAAGTATCGGTTCGGTGCGAGCAGGGCCGACAGAGCCCAGATGCCCAGCAGCACGAGTGGGAGCTCGAGCGCCTCGAGCATCGAGTTGAGCCAGAGCGGGAGTCGACGCCGCGCCGCAGGGGGCGTCAAACGCATCGTCGCGATTGGTGCGTTCACAGCACCACCTCCGCCCGCACCGACTGATGCCAGGCGAGTACCCGTCGCTCGACTACGCGCACCAGGAGGTTGATGACGAGCGCGAGCGCCCCGGCTGTCAGGACGAGCGCGTAGACGCCCGCGTAGTCGGCAGCGGTCGCGCGCTGCGTGAGGAGACGCCCGATGCCGTCGGCGCCGATGATGAGTTCGCCCGTGACGGTGAGAATGAGGGCCACCGTCGCCCCGAGCCGGATGCCCGTCATGATGTACGGCAGGGCGGTCGGGAGCACGAGGTGCCTGAAGCGCGACGACGCCGAGATGCCGAAACTGCGCTGCGTGTCACGTGCCACGGGATCGACGTCCGCGACGCCGTAGAGCACCTGGATGAAGATCTGCCAGAAAGTCGCATACACGACGATCACGAGCGAGGCGTCCCGGTCAAGGCCGAGCATCAGGATCGCGAGCGGAATGATCGCGACAGAGGGAATCGGGCGCAAGAACTCCACCGTCGTGCGGGAGTAGCGCCGCAAGACGGGGACCATGCCGATGACGGTGCCGAGCACGAGGGCGAGCACGCCGGCGATGCCAAGTCCGATGGCCCACGTGATGAGGGTGTTGCCGATCGTGCGCCAGTAGTGCAGGTCGAGCACCATGCGCCCGAGAGTGGCAAACACCTCGGTCGGCGGCGGCACGTACTTGCCGTTCACCCAGCCGACAGTGGCCGCGAGCTGCCACAGGGCGAGGAACCCCAGGATGCCCAGCAGGCCGAGCAGCACGGGCTGCACTCGTCGCCTCATCGCACGAACCTTCCGACGCCCGATCGGGCGCCCTCTTGTCTGAACAGTCCCATCATGCGCCCCTCACGGCGGTGGTCCGAGATCTGGGGAGATCCCGGACCACCGATCCGGAGTTACTGAACGACGATCGTGCTCAGGTCGGGCTCGACCTCGAAGTACGCGTACTCCATCGCCAAGGCGACGAGGTCCTCCAGACCCGCGTTGCTGAGGTCGGCGGTGAACTCGGGCAGCACGATGCCGGCGGCAGCCTCCTCGGGGATGTCGAGGTTGGTCGCGATCGCGGCACGCACGGCATCCTCGTTCGACGCGGCGTACTCGAGCGCGGCGGTGAGCGCCGCGGTCCAGGCTTCGACCATCTCAGGCTGCTCGTCGATCACGCTCTGCAGCGTGAAGTTGGTCAGCACGGTGAGCCCGGGAACGGCCGCCTGGTAGGGACCACCCAGGTCGGTGCCGCCGGCGCCGATGACCATTCCGCGGAACGGGTCGGGAACCCACGCGGCGTCGATCGTGCCGGCCTCGATCTGTGCGGGCACGTCGGGGAAGGGGACGGCGACGAACTCGATCGACGCGGGGTCTCCGCCGTCGGCCTCGACGGCCGCACGGATGGTGAGGTCGCCGGCGGCGCCGAGGCTGTTGACCGCGACGGTCTTGCCTGACAGGTCGGCCCACGTGGTGACGCCGCTCGCGGCGCTCGCGACGACGGAGTTCACGTCGCGGTCACCGCTCGCGAGGCTGTTGGCGTAGTTGCTGAGGATGCGCACCTCTTCGCCGCCGAGAGCGGCACGGAACGGTCCCATCGGCTGGCCGATCGCGAAGTCGATGTCACCCGCGACGAGGGCGGGGATCGCCTGCGCGCCACCCTGCGCGGGGAGGATCTCGAGCTCGATGCCGTGCTCGTCGAAGATGCCCGCCTCGAGAGCGGCCCAGATGGCACCGGTCTCGGCGATCGGGAGGGCGGCAATTCTCACCTGGTAGGTCTCGCCGGGGCCGGCGTCGGTGGGTTCGGGAGTGGCACCGGTGTCGGTGCAGCCGACGAGCGCGATGGCGGCGGCGAACGCGATGCCGCCGAGGAGTGTGCTGCGTTTCATGGCAGAACCTTTCTTCTTCATCGAAGTAGATGCTGGGTGGTGGGCCGACCGTTTCAGCAGGGCGGTCGGGTCGTATTCATGACACTAGCCCCTCCAATGTGGGACACGAATGTCGTGAATGTCAATGCGTCGACCCAAGAACCCCATGATCGGCGCCGGGGCGCGTGCGTGTCACAATGGCGCCTATGACCAGCGGCGGTGACGGCGGGGACCAGCGCAGAGCGCGCGGTCTGCGGGTCACGGGAACCCGACGCGGATCGCCGCCGAGTCTGCTTCTGATGCTGTTCGGCGACTACTGGCTCGAATCGCCGGGCGGCTTTCCCTCGGCCGCCTTGGTGAGTCTGCTGGGAGATTTCGGGGTGAACGATGCGGCCGCGCGCGCCGCGCTGAGTCGGATGGTCAAACGCGGCCTGCTGAAGTCGTCGAAGTCCGGTCGCACCACGTCGTACCGCACGAGCCGCCGAACGCAGCAGATTCTGACCGACGCGAGCCGTCGCATCGTCGACTTCGGTGGCGCGACCGACGACTGGTCGGGCGTCTGGAGCGTCGTCGCGTTCAGCATCCCCGAGAACAGTCGATCGTTGCGGGTCGCGGCGCGCAACCGGCTCGGCTGGCTGGGATTCGCGCCCCTCTATGACGAGGTCTGGATCTGCCCGCATGACCGACACGAGGATGCCGTGCGCGAGCTCGCCGCACTCGGCGTCGAAGCGACTGCGCTGCAGGCGAGCGTCGCCGACTCGGCCTCACCCACCCGGCTGCCCCAAAACGCGTGGAACCTCGAGCAGCTCGCTCGGGAATACCACGAGGTGATCGAGCAGACCACGCGGGCGCGCGAGTTGCTCACCCATGCCGACGCGTCGCCGGTGAGCGCGCTGGTGCAACGTACTCGGTTGCTGGAGGCTTGGCTCGACCTGGCGAGCGGCGACCCGAATCTGCCCGCCGCGCTGTTGCCAGCGGACTGGCCCCGAGAGCGGGCCCGTGACCTCTTCCTGGAGACCCACGACGCCCTCGGTGACCTGGCGACCGCGCATGTGCGGTCGGTGGTCGCGCGCAGCGATCCGCGCCTGGCGGCTGCGGTTGAGCGTCGAGCAGTCTCCGACTGGACTCGTCTCGTCGCGTAGTCGGTCACCCTCGAGCCGATGCCTGCACATCGGTGCGCGCCACTTCGCCATTGACATGCATGACATTCACTCTTCATGATGTACTAGCGGATGTCATGAATAGTCCCGTCATGGCGCACCCGGCTCCAAAGGAGAAGCAATCGTGTCACTCGCAGGAAAAACGGCGATCGTCACCGGCAGCGGGCAGGGCCTCGGCCTCGCCTACGCGCGCGAGCTCGCGCGCCAGGGCGCTTCGGTCGTCGTCAACGACGTGGATGCCGCCGCCGCGGCGGCGGCGGTCGCCGCGATCACCGCAGACGGCGGTTCGGCGGTCGCCGTGGTCGCCCCGGTCGGCAGCACCGAGACCGCCGAAGCGCTTGTCGCCGCGGCGGTCGAGAACTTCGGGCGCCTCGACATCCTCGTCACCAACGCCGGCATCCTGCGCGATACCGTGCTCTGGAAGATGAGCGACGACGACTTCGATCGTGTCGTCAACGTGCACCTTCGGGGTACCTTCACCTGCGTGCGCGCCGCGGCGACGCACTTCCGCGAAGCCGGACACGGCGGGCGCATCATCTGCATCGGGTCGCCGACCGGCCAGCGCGGCACCTTCGGCCAGACCAACTACGCCGCCGCGAAGGCCGGCATCGTCGGCATGGCGCGCACCTGGGCGCTGGAGCTGAAGAAGGCCGAAGTGACCGTGAACACCGTCATCCCGGTCGCCGCGACGGGCATGACCGCGACGGTGCCGTATTTCGCCGCCGCCGTGGAAGCAGATGCCGCGGGCGAGCCGATGCCCGCGTTCTTCCGTCACGACCTCGGCTTCGGCACCGCCGACGACGTCTCCGGCCTCATCGCCTACCTGGCGTCTGACGAGGCAGCGGGCGTGACCGGGCAGGCGATCGGCGTCGGTGGCGACCGACTGCAGCTGTGGAGCCACCCCGAGCCGGTCGTGACCGAGTACCGCGACGGCGGCTGGACCTACGACGCCCTCGTCGATGACTTCGCGGCGAAGTTCGGCGACCAGCTTCAGAGCATCGGCGAGTCGTTCCCGCCGCTGCCCGACGAGCTGCGTCGCGAACCCGCGGTTTCCTGAACGGCCCCGCTCCCATGACCGAGAAGTACACGCCGCAGATCGACGTAGACAGCCTCGACGCGCTCGACGTGCACGTGCACATCGAGATCGACGACCACGGGCACCTGTCGCTGCCGACCGCGCTCGCCGAGGCGGCATCCCAGTACTTCAAGTCGGATGCGCCGCCAACGCTCGACGCGATCGCCGACCTCTACCGCGACCTGAAGATGGCGGCGGTCGTGTTCACGGTCGACGCGCGCACGGGGCTCGGGCATCCGCCGATCGACAGCGCCGAGGTCGCCCGCGGCGCGACCCGCAACGCCGACGTACTCATCCCGTTCGGCTCCGTCGACCCGCGCACGGGAGCCGACGCGGTCGAGCTCGCGCGACGCCTGGTGGAAGACAGCGGGGTGCGCGGCTTCAAACTGCATCCGACGGTTCAGGGCTTCGACCCGTCCGACGAGGCGTACTACCCGCTCTACGCGGAGTTCGCGCGACTCGGAGTACCGATGCTCGTGCACACCGGGCAGACCGGCATCGGTGCGGGCACGCGCGGCGGGGGCGGGTTCCGGCTCGGGTACTCCAACCCGATGTTGTTGGATGGCGTCGCCGCCGACTTCCCTGACCTCGACATCGTGCTCGCGCATCCGTCGGTGCCGTGGCAAGACGAAGCCCTCTCGATCGCGACCCACAAGTCGAACGTCTGGATCGACCTCTCCGGCTGGTCGCCGAAGTACTTCCCCGAGAACCTGGTGCGCGCCGCGCGCAGCTACCTTCAGGACCGCGTGCTCTTCGGCTCCGACTACCCGGTGCTGCACCCCACGCGCTGGCGTGACGACTTCGCGGCGCACGGGCTCGATGAGAAGGTGACACGCAAGATCCTGCGCGACAACGCCATCCGCCTGTTGGGCCTGTAACGCGTGACGACCGGCCACGATCCCTACGGTTTCGCCGACCTGCTCGACGATGCTGAGACCGCCGCCCTCGCCCGGCTGCGGGCGGTGCTCGACACCCAGGTCGAGCCGCTCGTCGCGGAACACTGGGAACGCGGCACCTTCCCCGAACAGATCATCGCGCCGCTCGCCGACCTGAGGCTGATGGACCCGCCCGAGTTCGGCGGAGCGACCGACGCCGACCACGCGCTCTACCGGGGCTTCCGCAACTTCGAGCTGGCACGCACCGACGTCTCTGTCGCGACGTTCTACAACGGGCAGGCGGGGTTGTTCCGCACGAGCGTCGAGCTCGGCGGCTCCGACGCACAGGTCACCGAGCTGAGCCCCCGCATCCGATCCTTCGAACTGCGCGGGGCATTCGCGCTCACCGAACCCGACCACGGCTCCGACATCGCGCGCGGCATCGAGACCACCGCACGCCGCGATGGCGACGACTGGATCATCGACGGGCGCAAGCGCTGGATCGGCAGCGCAGTGCTCGCCGACGTGATCGTCGTCTTCGCGCGCACCGCCGATGACGACGGCGCCGGGGTCGGCGCGTTCCTCGTGCCGCGCGACGCGGTGGGGCTGACGCTCACGACGATGACGGGCAAGATCGCCCTGCGCATCGTGCAGAATTCCGACCTCGACCTCGTCGGCGTGCGGGTGCCCGATTCGGCACGGCTCGCGCGGGTGAGCACGTTCGCCGACGTCGGCCGGATGCTCAGCGCGATGCGCGCCGACGTCGCCTGGATCGCGGTCGGCGCACAGGCGGGAGCCTTCGAGGCCGCCGCCGCGTACGTGCGCGAACGCGAACAGTTCGGGCGCGCGATCGGGGGATTCCAGCTGGTGCAAGCAAAACTCGCGACGATGCTCGGCAACCTCACGGCATCCCTCGCCCTCACCGTACGGCTCACCCAACGCCAAGCGGCCGGGCAGTCGACGGACGAGGATTCAGCTCTCGCCAAGATGTGGACGGCCGCGCGGCTGCGCGAGACCGTCGCCCTCGGCCGCGAGGTCGCCGGCGGCAACGGCATCCTGCTCGAGCACCGGCTCGCCCGCTTCTTCGCCGACGCCGAAGCCGTCTACTCCTACGAAGGCACCCACGAGATCAACGCGCTCATCGTGGGCCGGGGCATCACCGGCCTGAGCGCGTTCCGCTGACCCACCCCAACCTATAGAGGAGAAACACCATGACCACGAAGCTCGACTACAGCGAACTCGGCACCGCCGCCGGGCGCGACCTCGGCTACTCGGAGTACCGCGAGATCACCCAAGACCAGGTCAACACGTTTGCCGACGCCGCCGACGACCACCAGTGGATCCACGTCGACCCGGTGAAGGCGAAAGACGGCCCGTTCGGAGCGCCGATCGCGCACGGCTTCCTCACCCTGTCGCTCGCGATCCCCTTCTGGACCGAGCTGTTCGATGTCACCGGAGTCGGCACGCGGGTCAACTACGGCCTGGACAAGGTGCGCTTCCCGGCGCCCGTGCTGGTCGGCTCGCGCATCCGCATGAAGGGCGTCATC
>CAZCEE010000043.1:0-12419 GCA_964497165.1 uncultured Schumannella sp.
CCCGCCGGTCCGGCGGCAACGGTGCCGAGGCTGCCGCAATCATCGCCGCCGCCGCTGCCGCGACATCGTAATCAACGGCAACTCCAGCCCGCGGGTGACCGGAGTCGTTGAGGAAGGCGACAGTAGGCCCGCCTCCGACGTAGATGACCGGGCAGCCGGCGGCGAGTGACGAGTAGACCTTCGTCGCGAGTGCGTAATCGTTGGCCGGGATCGGTGCGAGGCTGGAGACCGAGGCCGTCGCACCCGCCAGGATCGGGGAGAGCGCCGCGGGAGGGATGGGGCCGTGGAACTCAACGGACCCGTCGATCCCGAGAGACCGTGCGCGGGCCTGCATCGCCGCGCGCTCCTCGCCGTTGCCGTAGTACAGGAGACGCGTACCCGGGTGCTTTTCCAGCACTGCGGGGAGAGCGTCGACGAAGACCCCGGGCCCATGCCACTCGGAGTAGGTTCCGCCGTAGACGAAGACGGGCGGCTCAGGCGGCGATTGACCTTCGTAACGGAAGTCCCTGGTGTCGGCACCAAACCCGATGGGTACCGCCGGTGTCGCGATTCCCACGGCGCGGAAGCGATCGATGAGCGGCTGGTGCGCGGCAAAAAGCTTCGTCGCTCCGCGCAGGCCCCAGGCTTCGACCCGCCGGAGGGTGTTGATGACGAATCGGGAACTCGTCACCAGTTCGGCGGCTTCCGTCCAATAGTCGGCGGCGCGCACGACATACGGGGTGCGGCGCAGCGCCGCGATGACACGGACGACCGCGACGGTCGTTGGGGGCGGTTCGACGATGTACAGGTCCGCCTTCCGCGAGAACAACAGGCGAAAGGCGAGGGGGACGTCGAAGCTCAGGTAGCTGAGGTAGCCGCGCACGTACTGTTGCTTGTCGCGCTTGACCGGGGCGCGGCGGATGTCAATGCCCGGCGGGTCATCGATCACCGCACCTGCCGGAGGCTTCGCGGTGAGAACCGTGACCTGATGGCCGCGGTCACGGAACTCCTCAGCCCAGATCCGCAGGATCGCCGAGGCTGCGGAGACCTCCGGGCCGAAGATGCGGGTCGCGATCACGACCCGCATCACGCCTCCTTGAGGAGTCGGGCGACGATCGCATGCTGTGTCGCGCGATCCGTCGCGCTGGAGAGCGCGGGCGCGGCCGAGTCAGCGGCCGCCTTGAACCGCGCAACGTCGTGCACCGTGATGTCTCGGAGCGCGGTCACGAGATCTTCCGCGCTGGTGCCCGGGGTGGTGAGCCCGAGCTGGTATTCCGCGAGCCGGGCGTCGATTTCCGGGGCGGGCGAGAAGACGAGGCCCAGACGAGCCTGAACGAAGTCGAAGAACTTGTTGGGGAGGTGGTGCAGTTTGCTCAGCGTGCGCAGCGGGAAGAGGAAGACGCCCAAGTCGTACTGATTGAGTACCTGCGGCAGGGTCTCGGGGGGCACAGGAGGGTGGAGGGTCGCTCTCGGCGTCACCGCCACCCGTTTGCGGAGCACCTCGAGGTGCCCGCCTGGCACCTCGATGAGATAGAGGTCGAGTGTGAACCGCTCACCGAGCCGGTCGACCGCCTCGATGAGCTCGAGGATGTTGCGGTCGGGGTCTGCCGTGCCGCTGTGGACGAGACGAATGCGGTCAGGATCGACCGGTGACGGCGTGAGCTGCCGCAGGTCCGCCGCGTTGCGGACGAGTTGCGCCTCGACGCCGAAGCGTTCGGTGTAGAGACCGGCCAGGCCGCCGCTGACGGTGGTGACCGCGGTCGCGCGCGGCAGGTACTTTCGGCAGAGGTGGTGCATGTACGGGCCCACGAGAATGCGCCAGGCGAGGACCGTCGCGCGCTCCTGCGGTGCCCACTCGTGCATGTCCGCGAGCACGGGCGCATCTCCTGCCGCTGCGAACGCGAGGGGGAGTGCACGGGCGTCGTTGGCCACGACGAGGTCGTAGGGGCCGGACGCGACGGTCTCCTCCAGGACGGCCCTTTCGCCCGGTGACTCCAGCTCCACCGAGTCGTGGAGGTGGAGCGCGAGCCTGAGCACGCCCATCGGTGTCTCCGGAAGGGACGACGCTTGCTCGGGGACCTCGATGTGGCGCAGCACGCCCTCCGGGGCCTGACCGTAGCCGACTGTCGTGACGTCGCCATGCTCGCGGAGCACCGCCAGCTGGCGCAGCACCCGGGAGTCCGCCCGGATCGGGGAGAACGAGACGCAGAGTATTCGGCGGCGCACAGAGAGGGAGTCTACGGCCGCGACAGCCGTCCAGCAGTGCCCGCCTAGACTGAGGTGTTCGAAATGAGGGAGGCACGGGGCGGATGGCAGCCGAGGCGCGACCGTATCAACGGTGCACACGCACCATCATGGATACGACCGACCCCGACATCTGGTTCGACGAGGACGGAGTCTCGTCGCACGTCCATCATTTCAACGAAGTGTTCGCCACGGACCTGTTGTCCGCCCAGCGCGGAGAGCGTCTCGAGGCGCTGAACACCCTCGTCGCGCAGATCAAGAAGGCCGGCGAAGGCAAGCCCTACGACTGCGTGGTCGGCGTCTCCGGCGGCGTCGACAGCACCTACCTCGCCCTGCAGGCCGTCCGTCTCGGACTGCGCCCCCTCGTCGTGCACTTCGACAGTGGCTGGAACTCGGAGCTCGCGGTCGGCAACATCCACAACCTCGTCACGACCCTCGACCTCGACCTGTACACGCACGTTGTGGACTGGCGAGAGATGAGGGACCTGCAGCTGTCGTTCTTCAAGTCGTCGGTCGCGAACGCCGACACCCCGACGGATCACGCGTTCGGGTGGGTCGCCTACCAGCAGGCCCGCAAGTACGGGATCAAGTACATCCTCTCCGGCGGCAATGCGGCGACCGAGTCGGTGCTTCCCCCTGCGTGGGGCTACAACGCCAGCGACGCACGCCAGCTCCGCGCGATTCAGACGCGGTTCGGGACGGTGAAGCTCAAGACCTACCCGGTCATGGGCATGTTCATGCGGTACGTCTGGTATCCGCATGTGCGGAAGATCCGGACCGTCCGGCCGCTCAACTACATGCCCTACGTCGACAAGGACGCGAAGCAGGACATCGCCGACAGCGTCGGCTGGCGTGACTACGGCGGCAAACACTATGAGTCCGTCTTCACCCGCTACTTCCAGGGCTGCTACCTGCCGCACAAGTTCGGCTTCGACAAGCGACTCGCCCACTACTCCTCACTTGTCCTCTCGGGCCAGGTGACCCGTGACGAGGCGCTCGCACTCATGGAGACCACGAACTACCCCGAACAGCTGCGAAAGCAGGATCACGAGTTCATCGCGAAGAAGCTCGGGATCACCGTGGAGGGCCTCGAGGCACTCATCGAGCTCCCGCCGGTGAACTACACCGCCTACCCGAACTCCGACGCGTTCTGGCGGACGGCCAAGAAGCTCGGCGACTCTCTGGGCGCCCTTCTGCGGCGGGTCGGGGTGCGCCGGTGACTGGCTCCCGGACGCGAATCCTCGTGGTGACCTACACCCCGTTCGGCCGGGAGCCGCGTGCGCTCAAACAGGTTCAGTTCCTGAAAGAGAGGTACGACGTGACGACGGCCGGGTTCGGGCCTGCGCCTTTCGCGGAGGTGCCGCACGTCGAGATCCCGGAACTCCGGCCGCAGCGCTGGGGGTTGTTCGGCCGATTGCTTGCCGCAGGCTTCCTCGTGCTTCATTGGTATCGGCCGCTGACCTGGCTCAATGCCCGAGATCGGACCGCCGCCCGGCTGCTCGGCGACGTCGGATGGGACGTCGTCATCGCGCATGACCTGAAGGCGCTCGACATCGCGCTCGAGCTCGCCCCGCGTCGCGGGGTCGTCCTCGACCTTCACGAGTACGCCCCGAGACAGGAGGAGCATTCGTTCCTCTGGCGGTGGTTGATCGCCCCGTACTTCCGGTGGATGTGCCGCGCGAAGGTGCCGCAGGCGGCCGCCGTCGTCACCGTCAGCCAGGGCATCGCCGACGAGTACCAGCGCGTCTTCGGCTTCGAGTCGACGCTGGTGGTCAACGCCACGCCGTTCGCCGATCTGGAGGCCGGGCCGGTCGGCGCCCCGGTGCGCCTCGTGCACAGTGGAGGCGTTGCGGTGCAGCGCCGTCTGGACATCATGATCCAGGGCGTGCGCGAGACGTCGGCTGATGTGACCCTCGATCTGTACCTGGTCCCGGGTGAGCCAACCCTCATGGCACAGCTGAAGGCCCTGGCCGGGGACGACCCGCGGATCCGGTTCCGGGATCCCGTGCCTTACCGCGAACTCGTTCCGACGCTCAACGCCTACGACATCGGCCTCAGCATCTTCCCGCCGACGACCTTCAACCTTGCCTGGTGCTTGCCGAACAAGTTCTTCGACTTCATGCAGGCACGCCTCGGCGAGATCGTCGGACCGTCTCCGGAGATGGCGAGGTTCGTCGAGGAGTACGGAATAGGTCAGGTTCTCCCGGATTTCGAGCCGTCCTCGCTCGCTGCGGCGCTCGAGTCGCTGACCCCTGACGAGGTCGCGGGGTGGAAAGCGGCATCGGCACGACATGCGGCAGCACTTTCGAGCGAATCGCAGGCTGCGATCTGGGATGAGCTCATCACCCGGGTGCTGGCCGGCGCACCGGTGACGAAGTGAGCGTCTCGCTCGTCGCCTACGGCCTGGGAAACCTGGGTTCGGTCGTCAACATGTTGAAGCGCGCGGGCTCCGACGTGAGGCTGGTCTCGACCCCGGAAGAGATTCTCGACAGCGAGCGGGTGCTCCTTCCCGGGATCGGTGCCTTCGACGAGGGAATGGCGCGGCTCCGCGACCAGGGCCTCGAGTCGCCGCTTCTGGAGTTCGCGGCCTCCGGCCGGCCGCTGTTCGGCATCTGCCTCGGGATGCAGCTGCTGCTCGACGGCAGCGAGGAGGGCGACGCTCCCGGACTGGGACTCATCCCGGGACGCAGCGTGCGCTTCACCGAGAAGGAGGGGCTTCGCGTGCCGCACATGGGATGGAACATGGTTGAGCCCACGCGCGCCGACCCGCTCGTCGACGGGCTTCCGAACGACAGCCGGTTCTACTTCGTCCACAGCTACCGCGTCGTGCCGGAGCGGGACGAGGACCAACTGGGAACCACCAACTACGGGGGGCCATTCGCGTCGATGATCCGCTCCGGCAACGTCATGGGCGCGCAGTTCCATCCCGAGAAGAGCCACTCGTTCGGGATGACCATCCTCAGAAATTTCGCAGCCGCATGAGCATGTTCGCCCGAGTGATCCCCGTCCTCCTCGTCAGCGACGGCTACCTCGTCAAGCCCGTGCGATTCAAGGGCGAGCCCTACATCGGCGATCCGATCAACGCGGTGCGGATCTTCAACGAGAAGCAGGTCGACGAACTGCTCATCTGCGACATCGACGCAACCGTCAAGAAGACGGGCGTCAACTACCAGCTCATCGAGGAGATCGCGAGCGAGGCGTTCATGCCGGTGGGCTACGGAGGCGGTGTCGTCTCGGCGGCCGATGCGCGGCGGATCACGGGAATCGGCATCGAAAAGGTCGTTCTCGGAACGGTCGCGCTGACCCGCCCGGAGGCCGTCACCGAGATTTCGGACGCGCTCGGCGCGTCAAGCACGGTCGTCAGCGTCGACGCACGCAAGAAGCTGACCGGGGGCTGGGACACCGCCGTCGAGCGCGGGAGCAGGAAGACGGGGATGAGCCCGGTCGAGGCTGCGCGCCGTGCTCAGGAGCTCGGCGCCGGCGAGGTCATGATCTCGTCGATCGACCGGGAGAGCACCTTCACCGGCTACGACCTGCCGCTCATCGAGGCCGTCTCTCAGGCCGTCACGGTACCGGTCATCGCGCTGGGAGGCGCGAGCAGCTTCGAGGATTTCGGTCCGGCGCTCCAGGCGGGGGCCTCGGCGGTGGCCGCGGGAAGCATGTTCGTACAGAACGGCAAGCACCGCGCCGTGCTCATCAGCTACCCGACTCCGCAGCAGGTCAGGTCGCTGACCGGCCGGAGGATCCCGTGAAGCCAGCCATTGCCGTGTTCCGGTTGTACCGGGAGGTCGTCGACGTCTTCCCGGCCGGCGGGGCGCGGTTCCTGCGGGTGTACTCGGTGCTCCTCGCGTCGCTCTCCGTCTTCGACGCCATAGCACTCGGGCTTCTGGCTGCTGTCGTGAGCCCGCTGGCGTCGGGTCAGCGCGTCGTTCTCCCGGTGGTCGGAGTGCTCGACCCGTTCGGCGTCGTCTTGGTCATCCTCCTGATCTGCGTTCTGATGATCGGCAAGGGGGCGCTCGCCGTCTTGGCGACGTGGTGGGCGACGCGACGGATCCCGCGCTACGAAGTCGCGATCGGCGACCGCCTGTTCCGCGCTTACATCACCGCGCCGTGGCGCGACCGCCTCCGTAAGAACTCGGCCGACATCATGCGCTTCGCCGACAGCGGCGTCGACGCGACGGTCAACAGCTTCGTCCTCCCCGGGGCCGGGCTCCTCGCAGAGTTCGTCGGCCTGGTGACGATTCTCGTCACCCTCGCCTTTCTGCAGCCGGTTCTGGCCGCCACGACGCTCGTGTACCTCCTGATTCTGGGGTCGGTGCTGTTCATTTGGGTCGCCGGGCACGCGAAGAAGGCCGGCGAGGTGCACGTCGAGAACACCATCAAGGTCTCGCGACTGGTGCTCGAAATCGTCTCCGCCATGAAGGAGGTTTCGCTCCGCAACAAGGAGGGTGAAGTCGCCGACATCGTCGAGCTCGCTCGCAACAGCAGCGCCCGTGCGCGCAGCAACCTCTACTTCCTCAGTCAGTTGCCGCGCTACTCGCTCGAGTCGGGTCTCATCGGCGGATTCATCCTCATCGGCGGCGTCGGCTACCTGCTCGGCGGCGTCGAGCAGGCGATCTCGGCCGTCGCGATCTTCGCGCTCGCAGGATTCCGGATCGCGCCGTCTCTCATCCGCTTCCAGGGCGTGCTCGGCCAGATGGTGTCCATCTCCGGGTACCCCCGACGCGTGCTCGCGGAGCTTGCGGACGCGGAGCAGGCGAACGCCGAGGTTGCCAATCGCCCGACTCGCGCGCTGCCGAAAAAGCCCGAGCGCATCCGGCTCGACGACGTCGCCTTCCGCTATTCCGCCGACGCCCCACCTGCGCTGAACCGGGTGTCTCTTGAGATCCCTCTCGGCTCGTCCGTGGCCTTCGTGGGGTCGTCGGGGTCGGGCAAGTCGACGATGGTCGATCTCCTGCTGAGCCTTCTCGAGCCGACCGAGGGGACGATCTCGATCGACGGGGTGCCGTTGTCGGAGGTGCGGAGTGCGTGGCGATCGCGCGTCGGCTATGTCCCGCAGGATGTCGCCCTCTTCGATGCGACGATCGCGCAGAACGTCGCACTCACCTGGAGCGAGGACTACGACGCCGTGCGAGTCCGCCGCGCGCTTGAGCAGGCTCAGCTCTGGGATCTGGTCGCCGCGAGGGTGGGTGGCATCCGGTCGAAGGTCGGCGAGAGAGGGCTGGCGCTGTCGGGCGGGCAGCGGCAGCGGCTCGGGATCGCCCGAGCGCTCTACAGCGATCCGCTCGTGTTGGTCCTGGATGAGGCGACGAGCGCGCTGGACACTGCCACGGAGGCGATGGTGACGGCAGGGATCGACGCGATCGGCGGCGGGGTCACGAAGATCGTCGTTGCGCACCGGCTCGCCACGATCCGGAACGCGGATCGGATCTTCTTCATGAAAGAGGGGGAGCTCGTCGGGCAGGGGACCTTCGACGAGCTCGTGGCGGACATCCCGGAGTTCGCCCACCAGGCGTCGCTCGCCGGCCTCGCCTGACCGGTAGAATTCACGAGCGCCCGCGGATTCGTCGCGGGCGCCAGTCTGAGGAGACAACGAATGACTGTGCGCGATAGGTCCGTGCTCGTCACCGGCGGCGCCGGGTTCATCGGCAGCCACCTGGTCGACCGACTGATTCAGGATGATCCTGCGAAGCTCGTCGTGGTCGACAACTTCTTCCTCGGCCAGGCCGAGAACCTCAAGTCGGCACTCGCCACGAGGCCCGACATCGAGGTGATCCGCCTCGACGCGTCCGACCTCGCCGCGATGCAGGACATCGTGACGGCACACGGGATCGACACGGTCTTCGACCTCGCCGTCGTGCCGCTGCCGACGTCTCTGACCTACCCCGCGTGGACGATGACGCAGAATATCGGGATCGCGACGACGTTCTGCGAGATCACGCGCCGCGGTCTCATCGAGCGGCTGGTCCACGTCTCCAGCTCGGAGGCGTACGGGTCGGCCCGCACCGTCACCATGAGCGAAGAGCACCCGCACGATGCGATCACCCCCTACGCCGCCAGCAAGTCGGCGGCCGACCACATCATCAGCTCGTACGTCCAGACCTTCGGGATCGACGCCACCGTCATCCGGCCGTTCAACAACGTCGGCCCGCGCCAAAACCCCGGCTCGTACGCCGGCATCATCCCCATCGTGGTACGACGCGTGCGCGCCGGCCTGCCGATCGAGATCCACGGCGACGGCGAGCAGACCCGTGACTTCACCTTCGTGCGTGACACCGCCGACTTCATCGTCAAGATCCACGACTCGGATGCCTGCCGCGGCAACGTGCTGAACGTCGCGACGGGCCGCGAGACCACCATCAACGAGCTCGTGCGTCGCCTGCTTGACGCGATGGGGGAGCCCGACCACGCGATCGTCCACGGCGCGGAGCGTCCCGGCGATGTGCGACGGCACTGCGCCGACGTGAGCCGGCTGGTGGGTCTGATCGGCGAACGCCCCGCCGACCTCAGCGACACGGCCCTCGCCGAGACCGTCGCCTGGTACGACGAGATCCTCGCCTGACCTCGCGTCGACGAGAGAGCTGACAGCGTGACCGCGACCGCCCTCATCATCGGCGGAACCGGTCAGATCGGCGATGCCACCGCACGCGCTCTCCTCTCTGCGGGCTACGAGGTCACGCTGGCGTCCCGGTCCGGTACCGGACTCCACGGGGTCGACGCGGCCGCGCTGGCGCTCGACCGCGATGACCGCGAGGGCTTGCTGGCTAGTGCATCCGGGTTCGACCTGGTCGTGGATGCCGTCGCCTTCACCCCCGAGCATGCTCGCGACCTGCTCGCACTCGGCTCGACCATCGGCTCGCTCGTCGTCATCTCGACCGGTTCGGTCTATCTCGGCAACGATGGTCTCGCGTTCGAGGACGTGGCGACGACGGGACGGTACCCGGTGTTCCCGGTGCCGATTCTCGAAAGCCAGCCGACCATCGACCGACCGGGCGCCGCCTATGGGGCTGCCAAGGCGGCCATGGAGCGCGTGCTGCTTGAGCAGGACGCACTGCAGGTGAGCATCTTGCGCCCCGCATCCGTGCATGGCCCGCGCAGTACGAAGATCCGCGAGTGGCACTTCATCAAGCGGGCCCTCGACGGGAGGCGCTCGGTCATTCTGGCCCGAGATGGCGCACAACGCTTCAGCACCTCGTCGACGCTGAACATCGCGGCCCTGGTGGTCGCCTGTGCGGCACGCCCCGGCACCCGGGCGCTCAACGCTGTCGATGACGAGTCGCTGACGATGAGCGAGATCGCCGCGACGGTGTACGACCTGCTCGACCGTCCCCTCGAGCTCGTCGCGTTTGCCGGGGCGCCCGTGGACGGCGTCGGACAGACGCCGTGGGATGCGCCGATCGACTTCGTGTGCAGCACGACGGCGGCGCACGACCTCGGGGGATACACCCCGATCGTGTATCGCGAGGCGGTCGCGGCCGACATCGCCTGGATCCGCGCCGAGCTGGGCGACGGCGGGCGCCGACAGCCGCTCTTTCCGACGGCCGAGGGCTGGTTTCCCTATGAAGACGAGGACCGCTGGCTCGCGAGGCACGCATGATCCGTCCTCTGTTCCATGTAGTGCAGAAAGTGCTGCTGCACGTGAGCTACACGTGCACCCGGGCGACGGTCCGGCACCGCACGATTCGCTGGGTTGTCGGCCCCGCCGAGATCGCGGCGATGGCGCATCGGATCGCGGGGCTCATTCCCGGATCGCACAGCGCGGTGATCGTCGAGAACCGCTACTTCTCGTTCCGGTATGACTCCCGCATCCCGGCGATTCGCAACCCGACGCTTCGCGCGATCGTCGCCGGCCTCCTCGGACCGATCATCCTCGGCCGCCTCGTGGCTCGGGCCCGCGGATTCCTCTACCTCGGCGACCTCGGGTTCCTCACCTACGCGCGAGACGGCCGCGCCTATGAGTTCGAGTTCGTCACCCGCCGCGGCCGCGCGCTCGTGTGCTATTTCGTGGGGAGCGACATCCGCTCACCCGCTCGCATGCGTGAGCTCGAAGGGGTGACCGGGCTGCAGAACATCGGGACGCACCTCGGCCGCGTCGATCCGATCTTCGACACACCCGAGTACGACGAGCAACGGCGAGTGACTGCACGGGTCGCAGAGACCTACGCGGATGCCATCTTCAGTGCGACGGTCGACCAGTCCTCGTATCTCGAGCGGCCGACGCACCCGATCACCTACTTCTTCCCCGACGACGAGTTCTTCGCTGATCGCGGCAAGTTCGCCGACCTGAGCCGCCCGGTGATCGTGCACGCGCCGACCAGCCCGGAGATCAAGGGCACCGAGCACGTGCACGCCGCCATCGCGAGGCTCGAGGCCGACGGGTACGACTTCGAGTACGTCGAGCTGATCGGCGTGCCGAACTCGGTCGTACGGTCGGAGCTGCGACGTGCACACATCGTGCTGAACCAGTTCTACGCCTACATCCCCGGCGTCTTCGGCATCGAAGCGCTCGCGTCGCTGTGCGCGGTGCTCATGAGCGCCGACGAGACGATCGAGCCGGACCTGCCGCCGGGGTCCAACGAGGCGTGGCTCGTCACGCGCTACGACAACATCGAGGAGCGCCTCCGGTCTCTGCTCGATCATCCGGAACGGATCGAACCGCTCGCGGTGCGCGGGCAGGAGTGGGCGCGGGAGCACGTGGGCTTCGCCTCGGCGGGCCCCCGACTGCGGAGGATCTTGGATTCGGTGCTCCCCAGCACTGAGTAGTTGTTCTGGGAACCGGCCCAGCTTGGGGCGAATCCGGCGATCTGGTGTCAGGATGGCAGAAGGCCTCCAGGGGGAAGCCGATCGTCCGGTGGGGTAGGCATCATGACAAGCGCGCGGAACAGATGGACCTCCCGGGTCCTGCGCGCTCTCAGCGTGGTGGCAGCTGCCGCCCTCATCGGTGCCTCCGTTGTCGCCGCCCCCGCCCCTGCCGCGCAGGCCATCGACGGCGACGACTTCATGCCGGGCCTCATCATCGCCGACAGCCTCTTCTACGACAGCGGGGCGATGACCGAATCCGACATCCAGCTCTTCCTGGCAAGCAAGGGCAGCTACCTGGCGAGCTACACGTCGACGGTCGCCAGCAGGTCCGCCTACTACTCGGTCGACACCGGCGGACTCGTCTGCAACGCGTTCCAGGGCGGCACGCTCCTCGCGTCGACGATCATCTACCGTGCTCAGGTGGCGTGCGGTATCAGCGCCAAGGTCATCCTGGTGACCCTGCAGAAAGAGCAAGGGCTGGTCACGAAGAGCGCCCCCTCTCAGTCCGCCCTCGACCGGGCGATGGGCTACGCGTGCCCTGACACCGCGCCTTGCGCCGCCAACTCCCTTGGCTTCGGCAACCAGGTCTACTCCGGTGCCCGGCAGTTGCACGTCTACAAGGTGGGTCGCTTCGCCCGGCAGCCCGGCGTGAACTACATCCAGTACCACCCCAATGCGGGTTGTGGCGGCACGTCGCTCAACATCCAGAACTACGCGACGGCGGCGCTCTACAACTACACGCCGTACCAACCGAACGCGGCGGCGCTCGCCAACCTGGGAACCACCGGCGACTCCTGCTCCTCGTACGGCAACCGCAACTTCTGGACCTTCTACACTAACTGGTTCGGTTCCACCGTCGGTCCCCTGCTGCCGGCGACAAATGAGTTGCCCTACGTGCTCGGCCTCGACGCCACCGGCGCTCTCTGGCTCTATAGCCGCAGCAGCTCCGGCAGGTGGCTGCCCAAGGTCCTAGTCGGTCAGGACTGGGACCAGATGACGTCGTTCACCGTGGCGGGCGACGTTGATGGAGACGCAGTGCGCGATGTGTTCGCACTCGGCGGCGACGGACGCCTTTGGCTCTATCCCACCGATGGGCGGGCGGGGTGGAAGCCGCGCGTCGAGGTGGCGTCAGGGTGGGGCTCCGTACGGACGATCATCGCGCCCGGCGACCTGAGCGGGGACGGCCGCGAGGATCTCATTGCGATTGACGCGAGTGGTGCCATGTCGCTGTACCGAGGGGACGGGAACGGCGGGCTTCTGGCGGGGGCGTCGCTCGGAAGTGGGTGGGTGTCGGCGACCACGATCCTTGGCGTCGGGGACTTCGACGGCGACAGCCGCGCCGACCTCATGAGCGTAGACGCCGCTGGTCGCCTGTGGCTCCACAGCGGGACAGG
>CAZCEE010000044.1:0-12354 GCA_964497165.1 uncultured Schumannella sp.
GACTCGGGGATCGCCGTTGCGGCCCTCGGCGGTGCACCCGGAATCGACTCGGCGCACTATTCGGGGCAGCGTGACGACGCCGCCAACCTGCGTCTCGTGCTGAAGAACCTCGAGGGCGTCGCCGACCGTGTGGCGACGTTCGTCTGCGCGGCGGCGCTCGTCGACGCCGACGGCGAGTACGTCGTGCGCGGCGAGTGGCCGGGTTCCGTGCTCGAAGTTCCCGCAGGCCAGGGCGGGTTCGGCTACGACCCGATCTTCCGCCCCGAAGGCGAGACCCGCAGCTCGGCCGAACTCACGCCCGCCGAGAAGGATGCCGACAGCCACCGCTCCCGCGCCTTCGTCGCCCTCACCGAGGAGCTGCGCCGCCGCTACGGCTGAGCCGACTCGCGAAGTGCCCATTTTTGCCGTACGTGCCAGGTGGTGTGCGGCAGAAATGGGCACTTCGCGCGCCGATGCCAGGGAGAATGGATGCCGTGAGTCACGATCATGGGCACGGTGCGTCGACCAGGGGTCGGCTGGCAATCGCGCTCGCGATCATCGCCGTCGTGCTGGTGGTTCAGGTCGTCGGGGGGTTGTTCTCGGGGTCGCTCGCTCTGCTCGCCGACGCGGGCCACATGGCGAGCGACGCGATCGGGTTACTCGTCGCGCTCGTCGCGAGCGTCTGGGCGACCCGCCCGGCGACCGATCGGCACACCTTCGGGTTCCGTCGGGTGGAGGTGCTCGCGGCGCTCTTCAACGGGGTGCTGCTCACCGTCGTCGCGGTTGTCGTCGCGATCGAGGCGATCCGCCGCCTGACCGACGGCGACTCACCCGCGCCGGCCGGCATCCCGATGCTCGTCGTCGCCTCAATCGGCTTGCTCGCCAATGTCGCCGCCTACCTCGTGCTGCGCGGCGGCGACCGGCGGTCGATGAACATGCGCGGCGCGACCCTCGAGGTGCTCGGCGACCTGTTCGGCTCGATCGCCGCGGTGGTCGCCGGTGTCGTGCTCATCACCACCGGATTCGCAGCGGCCGATGCGATCGCGTCGCTCGTCATCGCGGCGCTCATCGTTCCGCGGGCGGCGCTGCTGCTGCGCGACGTCGTGCGGGTGCTCACCGAGTCGGCCCCGCGCGAGACCGACGTGACTCTGATCCGTGAGCACTTGCTCGAGACCCCCGGAGTCGTCGCGGTTCACGACGTGCACGTCTGGGCGATCACTTCGGGCGCGCCGGTGTTCACCGCGCACGTCGAGTGCGAGCCGCAGGTGTTCGCAAGCGGACGCACCGGCGAGATGCTCGAGAGGCTGGGCGAGTGCCTGCACGGGCATTTCGACGTCGAGCATTCGACCTTCCAACTTGAGCCCGCGGGGCACTCGGAGCGCGAGGAGCCTGCCCATCGTTGAGTCCGCGAACGGGGGGCTCTCGACCGTCGCCGAGAACTACCTCAAGGTCATCTACGGCCACACCGAATGGCAGCCCGACCCGATGACGTCGTCGCAACTCGCGACGCGGCTCGGGCTCGCCCCGTCGAGCGTCACCGAGATGGTGAAGAAGCTCACCGTGCAGGGGTTCGTCGAGCACGCCCTCTACGGCACGATCGTGCTCACGTCGCTGGGGCGAACGGAGGCACTGCGGATGGTGCGCCGCCACCGGCTCATCGAGACCTGGCTGGTGAGCGAGTTCGGGTACGGCTGGGACGAGGTGCACGACGAGGCCGAGGTGCTCGAGCACGTGGTGAGCGACCGGATGATCGACGCGATCGACGCGCGGCTGGGGCATCCGACGGCCGATCCGCACGGCGACCCGATCCCGGGTGCAGACGGTGTCGTTCCGCCGGCTCAGGGGGTGCGGTTGAGCGAGGTCGAGTCGGGTGGCTCCGTGCGGGTGGTGCGCATCAGCGACAGCGACCCGGAGGTACTGCGGCTGCTCGAGGGTCGCGGGATCGGTGTCGGCACCCGACTTGAGCCCGGCGGATTGCCGATCGAGGCCGCACGCGCGGTCTGGGTGACCGGCGACTGACCCGCGAGGTTTCGGTCACCCGAAGAATCTCGGGTAAAGTTTCGGTGTGCCGAAATCTCGTCGTCGAGTGCTCATCCCGATCGCCCTGCTGCTCGTCGCGGCGCTCGTCGGCTGCGGCTCGCCGGGTGCGGCACCGCAGGAGCGGCCGCTCGTGCTGGCCACCTTCACCGTGATCGCCGACATCGCCCGTAACGTCGCCGGTGATCACCTCGACGTCGAGTCGATCACCAAGGTCGGCGCCGAGATCCACGGCTACGAACCGACCCCCGGTGACCTGCGTCGAGCCGCCGGGGCCGACCTCGTCATCGACAACGGGCTCGGGCTCGAAGCCTGGTTCGAACAGTTCCTTCAGGATGTCGATGCCCCACGGGTGACCGTGTCCGACGGCATCGAGCCGATCGACATCGCGGCGGACGCCTACGCGGGCAAGCCGAACCCGCACGCCTGGATGTCAGCCCGCAACGTCGAGATCTACGTCGACAACCTCGTGGCGGCCTTCTCGGAGCTCGATCCGGCGCATGCCGACGACTACGCCGCCAACGGCGAGTCGTATCGGGCCGAGCTGCGGGCCGTTCAGGACCAACTCGTCGCCGACCTCGCTGCGCTGCCCGCCGACGCGCGCGCGCTCGTGACCTGCGAGGGTGCCTTCTCGTACCTCGCCCGCGACACCGGGTTGACCGAGATCTACATCTGGCCGGTCAACGCGGAACAGCAGGCGACCCCGCAGCAGATCGCGCACGTCATCGACACCGTCGAGGCCGACGACATCCCGGCGGTGTTCTGTGAGTCGACGGTGTCCGACCGGCCGATGCAGCAAGTCGTCGAGGCGACCGGAGCCGCGTTCGGCGGAGTGCTGTACGTCGACTCGCTCTCGGAAGCGGACGGCCCCGTGCCGACCTACCTCGACATGCTCAGCTACAACGCGCGCACGATCACCGACGCGCTCACCGGGAGCGCCGGGTGACGGCGGCGATCGCGGTCGACGCGCTGTCGGTGCGCTACGGCGACGTCGTCGCGCTCGACAACGTGCATCTCGACCTGCAACCCGGGCGGGTCTGCGCGCTCATCGGCATGAACGGCTCGGGCAAGTCGACTCTCCTGAAGGCGATCGTCGGCCTCGTGCGGCCGACGCACGGCACGGTGCTCCTCAACGGCGAGTCGCCCACCCGTGCCCGTCGACGCGGCACCCTCGCCTACGTGCCGCAGAGCGAAGACGTCGACTGGCGATTTCCGGTCTCGGTGCGCGACGTCGTCATGATGGGGCGCTACGGGCGACAGGGGCTCACCCGGCACCCCCGCGCCGAGGACCGCGCGGCCGTCGACGAGGCACTCGCCCGCGTCGACCTCGCCGACCTCGCCGACCGGCAGATCGGCCGGCTTTCGGGTGGGCAGCGCAAGCGCGCGTTCGTCGCCCGGGGAATCGCGCAGGATGCCGGCATCCTGCTGCTCGACGAGCCGTTCGCGGGCGTCGACAAGCCGTCCGAGGCGACGATCGTGCGACTGTTGCGCGACCTCGCCGCGGAAGGCCGCACGGTGCTCGTCACGACGCACGACCTCGCCGCCGTCGCCGCCCTCGCCGACGAGGCGATCCTGCTGTTGCAACGCGTGCTCGTGCACGGCACCCCTGCCGAGGTGCTCACTCCCGAGAACCTGAGCCGGGCGTTCGGACTCGAGACCGACGGGAAGGGCGCGTTGTGAATCCCCTCGACTTCCTGCTCGAACCGCTCGGCTACGACTTCATGGTGCGCGCCCTCATCACGAGCGTGCTGGCTGCTGTCGTGTGCGCACTGCTGTCGTGCTGGCTGGTGCTCATCGGCTGGTCACTCATGGGTGACGCGGTGTCGCATGCCGTGTTGCCCGGGGTCGTGCTCGCCTACGTCGTCGGGGCGCCGTTCGCGCTCGGAGCGATCGTCTTCGGCATCCTCGCGGTCGTGCTCATCGGGGCGGTGCGATCACCGGGGCGCATCAAAGAGGATGCCGCCATCGGCATCGTCTTCACCGTGCTGTTCGCGCTCGGGCTGGTGCTGATTTCGGTCACCCCGAGCCAGACCGACCTGGCACACATCGTGTTCGGCAACGTGCTGGGCGTCTCGACCGCCGATCTCATCCAGGTGGCGATCCTCGCCGTCGTCGCGATCGCGGTGCTGCTCATCAAGCGTCGCGACCTCACGCTCTACGCGTTCGACCCCACCCACGCGCACGCGATCGGGCTGTCGCCGCGGCTGCTCGGTGCCATCCTGCTCGGGCTGCTCGCGGTCACCGCGGTCGTCGCGCTGCAGGTGGTCGGGGTCGTGCTGGTTGTCGCGCTGCTGATCATCCCGGGGGCGACAGCGTTCCTGCTCACTGAGCGGTTCGGCCGGATGTTGGTGATCGCACCTGTCACGGCCGCGGCATCCGCCGTGACGGGGATCTACCTCAGTTACTGGCTCGACGTCGCTTCGGGCGGCATGATCGTGCTCGTGCAGGGCGTGCTGTTCGCGCTCGCGTTCCTGTTCGCCCCGCGCTTCGGTGTCGTGTCGCGGCTCGCGGCGGCGGCGCGCCCCCGCGGCTGACGCCTACTGCTTCGGCTTGCCGCTCTGACCCTGTTCGAAGATGTCGGCGATCGCCTCGGAGTCGTCGAGCGGCTCGACGCCGAGGCGCCGGGCCTTGCGGGCCTTCAACACCGAGCGGATGTAGTGGTAGACCGTCGGAACGATCGCGCAGGCAACCGCGAACAGCAGGATGACGTCGATGTATTCGACGATGAAGTCCTTGAGCGGTTCGATGAAGGCGACGAGGAAGCCCGCGAAGGTGAGCCCGGCACCCCAGATGAGTGCGCCGATCGCGTTGTACAGCGAGTACTTGCGGTAGTCCATGTGACCGACGCCCGCCGCGATCGGCGTGAAGGTGCGCACGACCGGTACGAAGCGCGCGACGATGACTGCGAGCGGACCGAAGCGGTCGAAGAACTTGTTAGTGCGAACGACGTTCTCCTTCGAGAACAGTCCGCTCTCCTTGCGTTCGAAGATGCGCGGGCCTGCCTTGTGGCCGATCAGGTACCCCACTTCGCCGCCAGCGAAGGCCGCGAACGCGATCGCGAGGCAGACCCACCAGATCGGGATCTGGATGCCGATCGGGTCCGCGAGCATGGTGCCGAGGTTGACGAAAACGCCAGTGATGATGAGCAAAGTGTCACCCGGGAGGATGAACCCCACGAGAAGCGCCGTCTCGGCGAACACGATGAGGCACACCACGAGCAGCGCCCAGGGCCCGGCGGCTTCGAGGATCGCCGCGGGATCGAGGAATGGGATGAGACCGTTCGCGGCGGCGGGAAGGCTGAGCATCCGCCCAGCGTACCGGGCGGTTCTGCACACCACCCGGGGGTGAGCCCCCGCTACCGGCGGCGCAGAAGCACGGCGATGTCGTCGAGTGTCACTGGGTCGCCAGTCGGGGAGGTGGCTTGGCGCTCTCGGTGTTCCGCCAGCACGACCTCCCAGTCGTCGCCGAGGCCGAGCGCCGCGACCTCGCCCGCCGCGTCGAGCAGCAACTCGTCGTGGTGCGCGTGGTCCGACCAGGGCGGGGGAGCGGCGTGCGACACGATCGCGACGTGCCCACCCGGCGCAACGTGGTCGGCGACGCGGCGCAGGATCTCGGTGCGCGGCAGTTCTTCACGCGAGTGGAAGAAGGATGCCGTCACGAGGTCGATCTCGCCCTCCGGCTCCCAGTCTGAGAGGTCATGGTCCTCGAAGGTCGCGTGCTCATCGACGCCGGCCTCGACGGCGGCTGCGCGGGCCCGGGCGACCGCGGTCGACGAGATGTCGACCCCGAGCACGTGCCAACCCTGACGCGCGAGCCAGATCGCATCCGCCCCCTCACCGCAGCCGAGGTCGACGGCGCGGTCGGGCGTCAGAGCGCCGACGACATCCACGAGAGTCGCGTTCGGGTTGCCCGACCAGCGCTGCGGCTGCTCTCGGTAGCGGAACTCCCAGGCCTCGCCAGGCGTGACCTGATGGTCGTGACTCACGTGCGGAAGGTGGGACTCGAACCCACACGCCTTGCGGCACAGGAACCTAAATCCTGCGTGTCTACCATTTCACCACTCCCGCGCTTCCCACAGTCTACGAACGGAGGCGTTGTCACCACCGCCGCAGGTCACTACGGTGTGCGCATGGGCCTCTTCGGACCGTCGTTCATGAAGGTGTGGCAGCAGGGAGCGCCCGCAGAGGGCAGGATCGTCGGCATCCGCCGTTCCACGGTGAGTGAAGACGAGTCGACGTATGAGGTCGAGGACTACGCCGTCGACCTCGGGGCTGAGCTGCTCGGCATCCGGCAGAAGCTGTCGCCGCGGCAGGAGGTGCGCCTCGGGATGCCGGTGACGGTGCATCGGCAGGGCAAGGCCGCGGTCATCCGCTGGGGGGCGCCTGTCGAGGGTCGCTGGAAAGCCGTGAAGCCGCCGTCGGCCGGGATCGAAGACAAGGTCGACGGGCCACCGCGCGGCGGCTGGGCGAGCGGGGAAGTCGAGGTCATCGACTTGGGGTCGCGCTCCGGGATGCTCGGAATCACCACCATTGCGCAGGCGAAGGTGCGGTTCTCCGACGGCACGGAGGCCCTCGTCGACAAGTACGCTCCGCCGTTCTACGCGACCCACCTCGGCGGCAAGGGCACGAAGCTGCCGGCGCTGCAGCATCCCCGGGATGCCCGCAAGATCCGCATCGACTGGCCGGCCGCGGCCGTCGCCGTTCCTGGGGTCGGGGTCGCTCCGATCGCCGGCGGCATCGAGTCCACCGCGGGATCGGGTTCCGTAATGAGTGCCGGCGAGCCCGACATTCACACCGGCTTCGGCAAGAAGGGGCTGCTTGACCGGATGCAGGACAAGGTCGCGGCGACGACCGGCGGCATGATGGGGTACGACATGAACGCCGGCCCCGCGGCGGAAGATCCGGTGTCGTGGGAGACCTTCATCGCCGCGACGGTCGCCATCCGCGACGACCCGACGACGCCCGCCGACGAGGTGGCGCAACGCCACGGCATCCCCGCGGGGGAGTGGGCGGCCGTCAACAAGCGCTGGATGGGCCGCATCATGAGCGACTGGAAGCTCGGCGCCGCCTACGGCCAGGCTCTGAGCTGACGCAGCCCCTCAGCTAGCAGAGACTTGGTGAGTGGATCCGCTCGACGCCCTCACCGAGATCGCGTACCTGCTCGAACGCGAGCGGGCGTCGCGGTACAAGTCGAAGGCGTTCCGCACGGCCGGTGCGGCGATCGCGGATCTCGACCCCGCCATCCTCAACGACCCGGTGCGGCTGAAGGCCGTGCCCGGCATCGGCGACTCGACGTTCAAGGTCATTCAGCAGGCGCTCGCCGGCGAGGTGCCCGACTACCTCGCGCGGTTGCGCGCCGACAACGGGCCCAAGCCGTCGGAGTTGCGGGCGAAGTTGCGGGGCGACCTGCACTCGCACTCCGAGTGGAGCGATGGAACCACCTCGATCGACCTCATGGTCGCGGCGGCGCTGCGGCTCGGCCACGAGTACCTCGCCCTCACCGACCACTCGCCGCGGCTCACGATCGCGCGCGGGCTCTCGGCGGAACGGCTTGAGGAGCAACTCGCGGTCGTGTCGTCGTTTCGGGATGACGGCTTCACCCTGCTGAAGGGCATCGAGGTCGACATCCACGAAGACGGCACGCTCGATCAGACCGACGAGATGCTGGACAAACTGGATGTCGTCGTCGCCAGCGTGCACAGCAAGTTGAAGTCCGACCCCCGCGAGATGACGAAGCGGATGCTCGGTGCCATCCGCAACCCGCACACCGACGTGCTCGGGCACGTGACCGGTCGGCTGGTCGAGGGATCCCGCGGCACGAGGCCCGGTTCGTCGTTCGACGCGGCGGCCGTGTTCGCGGAGTGCGCTGAGCGACAGGTGGCCGTGGAGATCAACTCGCGCCCCGAACGGCAGGACCCGCCCGACGAACTCATCGCGATGGCGCTGGATGCGGGGTGCCTGTTCTCGATCGACTCCGACGCGCACGCGCCCGGGCAGCTGTCGCTGCTCGACTACGGGGCGGAGCGGGCGGAGCGGATGGGCGTACCGGCCGACCGCATCGTCACGACCTGGCCGCTGGCCGACCTTCTGGCGTGGACGAGCCGGTAGCGACCTCGCCCGGGGCCAGCCCGATCGGCCCGAGCAGCATCCGCCACATCCACGACACCGCGATCTCGACCGAAGGGCGGGGGTCGCGCGCGAGCCAGGTCTCGAGCACGCCCATCACCGAACCCGACAGGCCGGCGGCGCGCACGTCGATCGGGATGTCATCGAACATGTCGGCGCGTTCCGCGACGGCCGCAGCTGCTATCGACTCGATGCGGGTGCGCAAGCGCGCGGCAGCGACGGGCGACCCGCGGCTGCCGAAGACCCGCGCGTAGACAGCGGCGTTCGCTTCCACGTGCCGGAGGTAGTGGACGAGCACCGCGGGAGGCTCGGCAGTGACCTCGCGGACCTCAGGGATGTCGGCACTCGCCCCCGCGGCGGCCGCGTCGATCGCGTCGGCGAGCAGGGTGTCCTTGTCGGAGTAGTGCTGGTAGAAGCTGCTGCGATTGACCCCGGCCCGCTCCGCGATATCGGCAACGGAGATGTCGTCGAGGCCGCGTTCGCGCGCGAGGTCGAAGAGCGCCTCCTGGAGGCTCCTGCGGGTGCGCGCGATGCGGGGGTCCATGCACCGATTGTGCCAGGCGGATGCCCGAAACCTGCGAGTTTTCCGACACATGTTGTGTTTCCGACACATGTTGGATATCTTCGAGAACGCCCAATGGAGTGCATCCGACATTTCTCGTTGAAAGGCCTCACAGTGGCTCGTCTCCTCGCACGTCTCGGGCGGTTCTCCGCTCGCCGTCCCTGGCTCGTCATCATCGGCTGGGTGCTTGTCCTCGCCTCCGCGGGGGGTGCGCTTCTGTTGACCGGTGGCCAGCTCGCGAGTGGGTTCAGCGTTCCGAACACTCCGACGCAACAGGTCACCGACAAGCTGAGTGCCGAGCTCGACGGCGTCGGCGGCGCCGTCGGAACCGTCGTGTTCCAATCAACCGATGGGGCAGCCCTCACCGAGGGACAGCAGGCCGAGATCTCCGATCTGCTCGACTCGGTCGGCGACCTCGACGACGTCGCGGCCGCCGTCGATCCCTTCGCCACCCAGCAGCAGCAGGCTGACGCCGAGCAGCAGCTCAGCGAGGGGTCGGCGCAGCTGCAGCAAGCATTCGCGCAACTCGAGCAGGCGGGGGTACAGCCCGGCGCCGAGCTGCTCGCGCAACAGCAGCAGCTCGACCTCGCGACGACTCTCCTCGACTACGCGAGCGAGATCCGCACGGTGAGCACCGACGGAGCGATCGCGGTCGCCGCCCTCGTCTTCGACGGCACGCTCACCGATCTCAGGCCCGAAGTGAAGACGGCGGTCGCCGAAGAACTCGACGGCGCCGACATCGACGGGGTGACGATCGAGTACTCGAGCGAGATCGCGAACTCCGTCGAAGGCCTTGTGGGAGTCGGCGAGATCGTCGGACTCGTCGCCGCCGCGCTCGTGCTCATCATCATGCTCGGGTCACTCATCCCCGCATCGCTGCCACTCGTCTCATCGATCCTGGGTGTCGGAGTCGGCGTCGCCGGTTCGCTCGCGTTCTCGGGCGTCGTCGACATGGCGAGCGTTACCCCCGTGCTCGGCGTCATGCTCGGTCTCGCGGTCGGGATCGACTACACGCTCTTCATCATCAATCGCCACCGGCGGCAGTTGAAAGAGGGGACCGACGTGCGCGAGTCGATCGCACTCGCGAACGGCACCGCCGGCAACGCCGTCGTATTCGCCGGCGCCACCGTCGTCATCGCGCTCCTCGCCCTCAACGTCACCGGCATCCCGTTCCTGGGGCTCATGGGAACGGTGGCGGCCGCGTGCGTGCTCATCGCCGTGCTCGTCGCCGTCACCTTCACGCCGGCGTTGCTGAGCCTCGTCGGGATGCGCGTGCTGAGCAAGCGCGCGCGGGCGAAGATCGGTCACCACGATCACGTGGTCGCGACGCCGAAGGCGATGCCCACCTGGCGCGCGATCGTCGCTGTCGTGGTGGCGGTCGGCATCCTGCTCGTCGCCGCCATCCCCGCGCTGTCGTTGCGGCTCGGGCTGCCCGACGGGTCTTCCGAGCCGGAGGATTCGACCCAGTACCGCGCCTACTCGGTCGTCGCCGAGGAGTTCGGCGCCGGCACCAACGGCACGCTCGTGGTCGTCGCCGAGCCCGAGACGGCCGTTGACTCCGGCGACCAGGTCGCGGTCATGGACCTGCAGGTGCAGATCGAAGACGTGCTGATGGCGCAGAAGGATGTCGTCGCCGTGTCGCCGGCCGGGGTCGCCGACGACGGGCAATTGCTCGCCTTCCGCGTGGTGCCGGTCGACGGTCCGTCGAGTGTCACGACGGAAGAACTCGTGGGCGTGCTGCGCGGTTTGTCGCCGATCGACACCGCCGACTTCGGGAATGTCGAACTCGGCGTTGCCGGGGCGGCAAGTGGCAACATCGACATCTCGACGACGATCGCCGATGCGCTGCCCCTCTACCTGGCGATCGTGATCGGCTTGTCGCTCATCATCCTCGTCATCGTGTTCCGCTCGATCCTGGTACCGCTGATCGCGACCGGCGGGTTCCTGCTGTCGCTGTTCGCCGCCCTCGGCGCGGTCACCGCGATCTACAAGTGGGGCTGGTTCGGCGAGCTGTTCGGCGTGCACGACCCGGGACCGGTGCTCAACTTCGCACCGATCATCCTCACCGGTGTGCTGTTCGGGCTCGCGATGGACTACCAACTGTTCATCGGATCGGGCATGCGCGAAGCCTTCGTGCACGGCGCTCCGGCACGCGTTGCGGTCACGGCCGGGGTGCGGAGCGCCCGCGCGGTCGTCATCGCCGCCGCGATCATCATGATCTCGGTGTTCGGCGGGTTCGTGTTCAGCCACCTCGCGATGGTGCGTCCGCTGGGGTTCGGGATGGCCGTCGGCGTGCTGTTCGACGCCTTCGTCGTGCGGTTGCTGCTGATGCCGGCGCTCATGCATCTGCTCGGCCGGTCGGCTTGGTGGCTGCCCAAGTGGCTCGACCGCATCCTGCCCGATGTGGATGTCGAGGGCGCCTCGCTCGAACGCCCCGCGCTGCGCCCCGGCGTGCACACCGTGCCGGCCCGGACTGCCCCCGTCCCGTCGACGACGCGCGTTCCGGCGCACCGCCCCTAGGCGCCGTGGGGTGCGCAGAACTCAGGCTCGATGCACCAGATGCTCATGGAAAGCGTCGAAGGAAGTCATCCAGCCTGAGTTCTGAACGCCCGACCGCTGGGCCGCGGGTTGCCCGTGTCGGTTGTGCGGGGTAAACACTCGGTATGGCCGAGCACGTGATCCGGGCACTCTCTCCCGAGACTTGGGACGCCTACGCGGCGCTGATCGAGAAGCACAACGGCGTGTGGGGCGGATGCTGGTGCACCTACTTCCACGAAGACACCGACGTCGACCGCAAGAAGGAGCTCGGCGGCCCTGGGTTCAAGAAGCGGATGGTTGAACTCGGCATCGCACACGCGGCGCTGGTCTTCGACGGTGACCAGGCGATCGGCTGGGCCGAGTACGGCAGCCCGGTCGAGCTGCCCAACATCTACCACCGCAAAGAACGCGACGCGTCGGGCATCGATCCTGCGGCGTACCGCATCACCTGCTTCTTCGTCGACCGCGATCACCGGCGGGCCGGCGTCGCGTACGAGGCGCTGCAGGGTGCGCTCGACCTGATCGCCGCCGCGGGCGGGGGAGTCGTCGAGAGCTACCCGAACGTGCTCGTGCCGGGAAAGAAGACGTCGTCGTCGTTCCTGCACAACGGCACGCGCGAGATGTTCGAGAAGGCCGGGTTCGACTACATCCGCCCGCTCGGCCTGCGGAAGACCATTGTGCGGAAGGTCGTTCCCGCGGCGTAGACGGCTCGCGGCTAGGCGCTCCGGTTACTCGCGGCTGCGCAGAACTCAGGCTGGAGACCCGCGACGCGCGCAGAAGACGTCGGCAGAGCTCATCCAGCCTGAGTTCTGAACGGCAACGCGCAGAAGGGTTAGAGGCGGCCGTACTGCATCTCGACGGGGCACTCGAAGATGCGCGGGGCGCTGCGCCCGACGGTGCGCATGTAGCGCACCACCACGCGGTAGGCCTCGGTGAGGGTCGTCTCGGTGTAGACGATGCCTTCGGTGGTGCAGGTGTCGCGCGTCATCCGGCGTGCGGCGAACAGGTGCGGGCGCGCCATGCTCGGGAACAGGTGGTGCTCGATCTGGAAGTTGAGCCCGCCCATGAGCATGGTCATCGTCCAGCCGCCGCGGATGTTGCGCGACGACAGCA
>CAZCEE010000045.1:0-1583 GCA_964497165.1 uncultured Schumannella sp.
GCGGCATGGTGCGCGTCGACGAGACGACGGGTCTCGGCTTCGCGGTGGCGACGGATGCCAACGGCCGCTACTGCTACCTCGACCCGTACCAGGGGGCGCAGCTCGCGCTCGCCGAGGCGTACCGCAACGTCGCCGTCACCGGCGCGACCCCGGTCGCCGTCTCGGATTGCCTGAACTTCGGGTCTCCTGAGAACCCCGAGGTGATGTGGCAGTTCGAGCGCGCCGTCACCGGCCTCGCCGACGGCTGCCTCGAGATCGGCATCCCGGTCACCGGCGGCAACGTGTCGTTCTACAACCAGACCGGTGAGGTGCCGATCCACCCGACCCCCGTCGTCGCGGTGCTCGGCGTCATCGACGACGTCGCCCGGCGCGTGCCATCGGGCTGGCAGGATTCCGGCGACAACCTGTACCTGCTCGGCACGACGTCGCTCGAACTCGACGGCTCGGCATGGGCCGGCGTCGTGCACGGCCACCTCGGCGGACGCCCCCCGGCCGTCGACCTCGTGCGGGAACGGGCGCTCGGCGAACTGCTCGCCGCCGCCGCGCACGAAGGGCTGCTGAACGCGGCGCACGACCTCGCCGACGGCGGACTCGCGACCACGCTCACCGACGCGGTGCTGCGCTTCGGCGTCGGTGCGCGGGTGTGGCTCGACGAAATCATGACGCGCGACGGCGTGGATGCGGCGACCGCTCTGTTTTCCGAATCCACGGGCCGGGTGCTGGTCGCGGTGCCGCGCGAAGAAGACGTCAAGTTCATGCGCCTCTGCGAGGGCCGCGGCTACCCGGTGCTGCGGGTCGGCGTCACCGACACCGGCGGCGCACTCGAAGTGCAAGACCGCTTCACGATTCCGCTCGACGAGCTGCAGTCCACCTCACGTGGCACCCTTGCCGCGCACTTCGGCCCCGTGGTGGGGTACCCGACGCCCTAGTAGGCGCAAAGGATCTCCCAGGGCTCAGCTGGCCTAGCTTTCGGCTAGTATCCCGAAAGTGAGAAGGAAACGCATCCGGGCCTTTTCTGTGATCGCCGCTGTGATCGCTCTCCCCACGGCACTCGTTCTGACGGTCGCATCATCGGCATCCGCCGACCCGTTGGTCGATGAAACCACCCTCGTCAGCACCCACACCGACGGCACCCAAGGCAACAGCAACAGCCACTCCCCGGCGATCTCCGCCGACGGCCGCTACATCACCTACTACTCCGACGCCAACAACCTCGTCACCGGCGACACCAACGGCACCACCGACATCTTCCTCACCGACACCACCACCGGCACCACCACCCTCATCAGCCGTCACACCGACGGCACCCAAGCCAACAGCAACAGCTTCCAACCGGTGATCTCCGCCGACGGCCGCTACATCACCTACTACTCCGACGCCAACAACCTCGTCACCGGCGACACCAACGGCACCACCGACATCTTCCTCACCGACACCACCACCGGCACCACCACCCTCATCAGCCGTCACACCGACGGCACCCAAGCCAACAGCAACAGCTTCCAACCGGTGATCTCCGCCGACGGCCGCTACATCACCTACTACTCCGACGCCAACAACCTCGTCACCGGCGACACCAACGG
>CAZCEE010000045.1:1683-11875 GCA_964497165.1 uncultured Schumannella sp.
GCTACATCACCTACTACTCCGACGCCAACAACCTCGTCACCGGCGACACCAACGGAACCACCGACATCCTCCTCACCGACACCACCACCAGCACCACCACCCTCATCAGCACCCATGCCGACGGCACCCAAGGCAACGGCGCCAGCTTCCAACCGGCGATCTCCGCCGACGGCCGCTACATCACCTACACCTCCTCCGCCAACAACCTCGTCACCGGCGACACCAACAGCACCACAGACGTCTTTCTCACCCTGATGACGCTCGGGGTGGCCGAGGGCGGCGGGTCGGGCGGTGCCGAACTCCCCGCGACGGGTCTCGACACCACGGCCACCGCGGCAACAGCCGCGATCGCGGGCGCATTGATTGTCGCCGGGACTGCCGTGGTGCTGCTCCGGCGTCGCCGCACCGCGGAGTAGCGCTACGTCGGCGTGGATGCAGCGACCGCCCTGTTCTCGGAGTCGACGAGCCGCGTGCTGGTCGCCGTGCCGAGTGAAGAAGACGTGAAGTTCATGCGGCTCTGCGAAGGCCGCGGCTACCCCGTGCTGCGGGTCGGCGTCACCGACACCGGCGGCGCACTCGAAGTGCAGGACCGCTTCACCATCCCGCTCGACGAGCTGCAACAGACCTCGCGCGGCACCCTGTCGTCCCACTTCGGCCCCGTCGTCGGGTACCCCGCCGTCTGAGCGACGGCGCCCGGACCGATGGACCAGCTCCCCACGCCTCCGGCCGCGCCGACCGGGCTCAGCTCCGCGGAGGCCGCCGAACGCCTGGCCGCCGGTCTGGGCAACCGCTACCGCCCCCCAGTGAGCCGCGCACTCGCCGACATCCTGCGTGCCAACCTGCTGACCCTCTTCAACGTCATCGTCGGCGGTGCCTTCACGCTGCTGCTCGTGCTCGGCTACTGGCAGGACGCGCTCTTCGGCGTGTTCGTGATCGCCAACGTCGCGATCGGGGTCGTGCAAGAGCTGCGAGCCAAGCGCACCCTCGACCGGCTCACCGTGCTCAGCGCCCCCGGCGCGCGCGTGATGCGAGACGGGTCGGTCGCGACCGTACCGGTGGCCGACGTCGTGCTCGACGACATCCTCGTGCTCGGCTCGGGTGACGAACTCGTCGCCGACGCGGTCGTGCTGGACGCCGCCGGGCTCGGGATCGACGAGTCGCTCCTCACCGGCGAGGCGGAAGCCGTGCATGCCGAACCCGGCCGGGAACTGCTGTCGGGATCGTTCGTCGTCGGCGGGCAGGGGCTCGCCCGGGTGACCCGCGTCGGCGCCGACTCCTACGCCAACCGGGTCGCGTCCGACCTGCGGTCGTTCACGCTCGTGCCATCCGAACTGCGGCTGAGTCTCGCGCGCGTCATCCGCTGGATCAGTTGGATTCTGCTGCCCGTCGCGATCCTGGTGTTCAACGGGCAGCTGCAGGCGCTCGGCGGCTGGGAGCACGCCTTCTCGGCCGGAGTCTGGCGGGAGGGCGCTCTGCTCACGGTCGCGGGGATCGTCAGCATGGTGCCGCAGGGGCTGGTGTTCATGACGAGCGTCGCGCTCGCGGTCGGGGCACTCACCCTGTCGCGGCGCCGAGTGCTCGTGCAGGAGCTTCCGGCCGTCGAGATGCTCGCGCGCGTCGACGCGCTGTGCTTCGACAAGACCGGCACGCTGACCGACGGGTCGATCGAGCTGCGTGACGTGCATCTTGTCGACGAGCGGCAGGGGTGGCGCGCCGTGCTCGCCTGGTTCGGCGAGCAGCCCGACGCCAATGCGACGGCCCGAGCGCTGCAACAGCGGTTCAGCGGGGCTCCCGCCGAGGCTCCCGAACGCACCGTGGGATTCTCGTCGTCATTCCGGTGGAGCGCGGCGAGCTTTGCGGCAGGCCCCGCCGCGGGAGCTTGGGTGCTCGGCGCGCCCGACACCCTGTTGCCCGCGGGGTCGATCGTCCGCACGCAGGCCGAGCTATCGGCCGCAGCCGGGCGGCGCACGCTCGTGCTGACGCACCGCCCGCAACCGTTGACCGCCGACGAAGGGGAGGGCGCGTCGCCCCCTCGAGAGCTCGAACCCGTCGCACTCCTGGAGTTCCAGGAGCACCTGCGGCCCGATGCCGCGGAGACTGTCGCCTACTTCCACGCCGAGGGCGTGCGGTTGTGGGTGCTGTCCGGCGACCATCCGGCGACGGTGACCGCGATCGCCCGGGAAGCCGGCATTTCCGACGGCGACGGTTTCGACGCGACCCATCTCCCCGACGATCCTGACGAACTCGACGACGTGCTCGCGTCGCACGCCGTCTTCGGCCGGGTGCGCCCCGACCAGAAGCACCGCATGATCCAAGCTCTCCGCGGCCTCGGCCACGTGGTCGCCATGACCGGAGACGGCATCAACGACGCACCCGCCCTCAAACACGCCGACCTCGGGATCGCCATGGGGTCCGGCGCCGCGGTCACCCGTTCGGCGGCCGACGTCGTCCTGCTCGACGGGCAGTTCGCCGAACTGCCGCTCGTCGTCGCCGAAGGCCGGCGGGTGATCGCGAACGTCGAACGCCTCGCGAAACTGTTCCTCACCAAGACCGTCTATGCGGTCGTCTTCGCCATCCTGTTCGGAAGCCTGCTCTGGCCGTACCCGTTCCTACCCCGCCAGCTCTCCGCGGTCGACGGCCTCACCATCGGGCTACCGGCGCTCGTCCTCGCTCTGCTCCCCGATTCCAGCCGATACCGGGAAGGGTTCCTCGCTCGCGCCGCACGATTCTGCGTGCCCTCCGGTCTCGTCGTCGCGGCGGCGGTCGCCGTCGTCGTTCTCGTGCTCCGAGCGTCAGGTCGCGACGCCGACGTGCCCTCCGCCGCGGTCATCACCCTGACCCTCGTCGGCCTGTGGGTGCTCGCGATCCTCAGTCGACCGCTCGACCTTCCGCGGCTGCTCGTGGTGGTCGGCGGATACCTCGGACTGGGCATCCTGTTCGCCGTGCCGCCGCTCGCCGACTTCTTCGCGATCGCCCTTCCGTCGGGTGGCGCGCTGGTCGTCGCCTTCGTCGCGGCCGCGGCTGGCACCCTCGTCCTCGAGCTGCTGCACCGCGGATCGAAACCCGTGAGTTAGGTAGCGCGACTCAATCGTCTTCGACGAAAACCTTCTCCCTCTTCTTGCGGATCGCGGGCAGGAGTGCGAACGCCAGCGCCGCCACGGCGATCGCCAGCAAGGTGAGTGAGATCGGGCGGGTCACGAAGGTCGACGGGTCCCCATGCGATATCAGCAACGCGCGCCGCACGTTGTCTTCGAGCAGCGGGCCGAGCACGAAGCCGAGCAACAGCGGCGTAGGTTCGCAGCCGAAACGAATCAGCACATAGCCGAGCAACCCGAACAGCGCCACCATGACGACATCGATCGAAAAACGGTTGATCGCGAAGTTGCCGATGCACGCGAAGACGATGATCGTCGGGAAGAGCACCGAGTAGGGAACTCGCAGCAGTTTGACCCACAGCCCGATGAGCGGCAGGTTCAGCACCACGAGCAGCAGGTTGCCGATCCACATTGATGCGATGAGGCCCCACACCAGCACCGGCTCTTCGGTCATCACGTTCGGCCCGGGCACGACGCCTTGGATGATGAACGCGCCGATCAGTAGTGCCATGACCGGATGGGCCGGGATTCCGAGGGTCAGCAGCGGAATGAACGAAGTTTGCGCCGCCGCGTTGTTCGCGCCTTCGGGGCCGGCGACCCCCTCAATGGCGCCGTTTCCGAAGCGCTCGGGCGTCTTGCTGAGCTTCTTCTCGGTGACGTAGGAGGCGAAGGAGGCGAGAATGTGCCCGCCGCCGGGCAGCACGCCGAGCAACGTACCGATTCCCGTTCCGCGGGCGACGGGGCCGACGATCTGCCGAAGTTCTCGTCGCGACGGGAACAGGGAAGTGATCTTGCCCACGAGCGGGCTGCTGGTCGGCGGGTGACGAACGTTGCGGATGATCTCCGCGACGCCGAACACTCCCACCGCAAGCGCAACGAACCCAATGCCCTGGTAGAGCTCGGGGATGCCCAGAGTGAACCGCGGAACTCCCGTATACGTGTCCTGCTGGACCATCGACAGCAGCAGCCCGAGCACGATCATCGAGAGCGCCTTCAGTGCCGACCCGCTCGCGAGCGCGATGGAGGCGATCAAGCCGAGGACCACCAGTGAGGCGTAGTCAGCGGGCCCGAACGCGAGCGCAGCGCGAGCGAGCGGAGGAGCCGCGACCGCAAGGACAACGGTCGCGACGGTTCCGGCCACGAACGACGAGATGGCTGCAACCGCGAGTGCATGTCCCGCGCGGCCCTGCAGCGCCATCTTGTAGCCATCGATTGCGGTCACCGCAGATGAGGACTCGCCGGGCAAGTTGACCAGGATCGCGGTTGTTGAGCCCCCGTATTGAGCGCCGTAGTAGATGCCCGCCAGCATGATGATCGCGGTCACCGGTTCGTCGAAGACGAAAGTGAGCGGCAGCAGCATCGCGACGGTTGCCGTCGGGCCGATGCCGGGTAGTACGCCGACGGCAGTGCCGAGGGCGACACCGAGAAGGCAGAACAAGACGTTCTGCCACTGCAGCGCCACCTCGAAGCCGAGTGCGAGGTTGTCGAGGAAGTCCATGGTCTACCAGCCGAAGGGGAGCAAGTCGACCCGCAACCGCAGGAGGACGACGAATATGACGTAGCTCGCGCCGGTGAGCACGGCGGCCGTCGTGAGTACCCTCACTACCGAGCCGCCCTTCCAGCCGAATGCCGCAAGCACCGAGGTGACAAAGGTGGTCACCAGGAACCCGAAGAGCTCGATTCCGAACGCGAAGAACAGGATCGCGCCGAAGATCAGAACGAAGGGACGCGCGGTGTCCCAAAGGAGCCGTGCTGTCAGCTCCGGGCGCGGTTCGCCCGTGTCGACGGATTCGCTCGGGACCGGCTCCGTGGATGCCCCGCGCCGCTCGGCGAAATAGGCCAGCAGGGGCTTGCCGACGATGAGCCCCCCGAGTGCGATGAGCACCAGTGCGACGCCCAACGGGAACAGCCCGGGGCCCGGCTCGACGAGTGAGCCGAGATCATAGGTGAGGGAGCCTGCGGCGAACGTGACACCGAACGCGATGAAGATCGCGCCCGATGCCACGTCGCCGACACGGGCTCCGGTGAGGAGCCCTTTTTTCACGGGGTACCGATGACCTCGGCCCAGACCGCGATCTGACTCGACAGCCTGTCGGCCAGCGACTCAGGCGTGGCTTGGTCGGCCGCGACCGGCGACGTTCCGAGATCGGCGTACTTCGCCGCAACATTGTCGTCGGCAAGGCCAGCTTGCAAGGCGGCCGTGAGGCGGTCGATGACGGCCTGCGGGGTGCCCGCCGGAGCGTACAGACCGTGCCACACGGACACCTGGAGGTCTTCGAACCCAGCCTCAGCTGTCGTCGGAAGGTCCGGGAGGGTGGCCACGCGCTCCGGCGTCGTGACGGCGAAGGCCTTGACATCGCCGCTTTCGATCAGGTTGGTGGTGTTGGTGGTCTGGTCGCAGAGCACGTCGACCTGGCCCCCGACGACATCCGTGATCGCAGGACCGGAACCGTCGTAGGCCACCTCCTGCAGCTCGATGCCGAGTGCGCGCTGGAGCAGCATGCCGCAGAGGTTCGAGGCAGACCCGATACCGGCATGGGCGAGGGTCACGGTGTCTTGGTTCTCGATCAGGTATTCGGCGAGCTCTTCGAGGGTGTCGGCCTCAAGGTCGGCCCGGCTGACGATAGTCATCGGCACTTCGGTGATCAGCCCGATGGGCTCGAAGTCTGCGATGGGGTCGTACGCGAGCTCCGGGTAGAGCGCCGGAGCGGTCGACATGCCGATGTGGTGTACGAGCAGCGTGTACCCGTCGGCGTCGGCCCGGGCGACTTCGCCAGCACCGATGGTGCCGCCGGCACCGCCGACGTTCTCGACGATGACCTGCACACCGAGGTCTTCGCCCATGGGTTCCGCGAGCAGGCGCGTCACGGTGTCGGTGGGGCCACCTGCCGAGAACGGCACGATGATCTCGATGTTGTCATTCGGGTAGGCGTCGCCGCCCGCGTCGGCAGCGGAACAACCGGCGAGGACAACGGTGGTGATAATGCCCACCGAAACGAGGGAAAGACGACGTGCTGTGGGGGTCATTGGTGATCTCCGTTCGTCATTGAATCTGAAGGTGCCTCGATGGGCACGGGTTCACAGTAGGGACGCCGCTGCGCTCCGATGACCTCACGACCGGAAGCTTTACATTCCCTTAGGGTCGCTGTCCTTTACGCTCGCACCATGCAGGTTCTCGTTGTTGAGGACGACCCGAGCGTGTCGGCTGCGCTCGTGCAAGTGCTTCAGAGTGCGGGGCACGAGTGCGATGTGACATCACGCGGCAGTGACGCTCTGCTCCGCGTCCATCGGAACGACGCGGTCCTTCTTGACCTGGGACTTGAGGACATGGACGGCTTCGACGTGCTGCACCGGCTTCGAAAAGTCACCTCGATCCCCGTGCTCGTCGTGACGGCGCACGGCGAGGAGCGTTTCGTTGTGCGCGGTCTCCGGCTGGGCGCCGATGACTACTTGGTGAAGCCCGTTCGGATGCAAGAACTGATCGCACGCCTCGACGCGGCTCGCATGCGCAAGCGCGCTGTCGACCCGGAACCTGACCGGGTGGAGATCGGCGACTTGATTGTCGATATGCGTTCTCGAAACGTGTCGCGGGGTGGCGTAGACGTCAGCCTGACTCGCACGGAGTTCGACGTTCTCGCCGTGCTGGCGCGGCGCGGCGGTGAGCCGGTGAGCCGTGAAGCGATCTTGGATGAGGTGTGGGGCGATGCATTCGCGGCGGTGTCACGCTCCCTCGACGTCCATGTCACACAGTTGCGGGCGAAGATTGGCGAGCCCAGCCCCATCTCTACGATCCGTGGCTACGGCTATCGCCTTGGCTCTCGCGGTGATGCGCATAGTCACTGATGTACACCCGCATCCTTGTTGCCTTGGTCGTGGTGATCGTCGTGGCTGTGGCGAGCCTCGCGTTGCCACTCCTCGACCTCACCTCCCGTGAGCGAACCGCGCAATTGGTGTTGCAGCGCGGGGTCGCGCTCGACACGCTGACGGCGTTGGCGCGCGGATCCGTGGAGGACGGCGAGGCGAGCCAAGTGCTGCTCGACTACCTGGCCCGGCACCTGGCGGTGTATGGCGAGGAGGCCGCGATTGTCGACGCCACCGGCAACGTCGTGGCTGCGACCGGAGACCCAGACCAAGTCGCGGCTGCGCTGCAATCGTTGGGCCGGCGTGCGATCTCCGATCCCCTCTCCAGCCAACTCAACACCGTGTGGCCGTGGAGCCCCGACACCGTGATGGTCTCCGCTCCGGTGGATGTCGGTGATGACCTCAGCGGCGGTCTTGCCCTGTTGAGAGTCGACCAGTCTGACGCGATCGCCGATGTCCGCACCGCCTGGGCGCTCCTCGGTCTGGGTGCCCTGATCGCGCTTGTTCTCAGCGTCGCGACGGCACGCCAGGCGAGCCGTTGGATCACCCGCCCGCTTCACGTCCTCGAGGACGAGGTCAAGCAGGTGGGAAGCGGCGGTCTTCGCCCGGCAGTCGCGTTCCTCGGGCCACCCGAGCTGCGACGCCTCGCCTCGACGGTTCATGACATGTCGATTCAGGTGGCGACCTCGTTGCGCCAGCAATCGGATCTCGTTGCGAGCACATCGCACCAGCTGCGCAATCCGCTCGCCGCCTTGCGGCTCCGCCTGGACCTTCTCAGCGAAAGCACGGCGGGTTCCGATGACAACCTCGCGGCCGCCAACGACGAACTCGATCGGCTTTCGCATACGGTCGACCGAATCCTGCAGCTGGCAGAGGTTGAGCACCGGGTCGCCGAGGTCGGCGCGGCGGGACCGCCCACATCGACGATCATCCGGCCGCTCGACATGGTCAAGCGCTGGCGAGCGCCGGTGCAACGCGCCGGTTTGCGGATCCTCTCGACCTCGCCGCAGAGCATTCGGGTTCCCGTCGAGCAGCGCGATGCGACCGCGATGGTCGACACCTTGATCGTCAACGCGATGACCTACGCCGGGCACGGCGCGACGATCCATGTCGATGGTGTCGCCGAGGCGGGTCGGGTTGCGATCACAGTGACGGACAACGGGTCGGGCTTGCCGCGCGACGAGCTTGCGCAAGCAGGCCAGCGGTTCTGGCGCTCACCGACCCACACCTCGATCCCGGGAACGGGGTTGGGGCTCGCCTATGTTCGCGAGCTGACTGAGGCATCGGGCGGCGAGATGACCGTCGCCGCCTCCGACGGCGGCGGGTTCTGCGTGCGGTTGGAGTTCCTGGAGGTCGTCCCGTGAACAATGGGCCCCGCATCTCGCGTCGCGCGGTTCTGGTCGGGCTCGCGGCGGTGGCAGCCGGAGCAACCGGGGTTGCGGTCGCACGCCCTCTGCTGTGGCCAGCCGCCGGGGTGCCGCTCGTCATCGCCGGCGGCGCTCCGGAAGAGACGGCGTATGCGTTCTCACGGCTGTTGCGCCGCCAGCTCACCCGCAACGGGGTTCCGGGCGAGGTCGTCGGAACCACCGGCACGAGCGAGAACCTCGCGGTCTTGCGCCGCGGCACGGCCTTGGTGGCGACAGCCGCCGCAGACGAATTGGCGGATGCCGGCCTGGCGGATCGCGCACAGCCTCCGATGGGGCTGGCGCGTCTGTATCAGAGCGCGGTGCACTGCATCGTCCGTGCCGACAGTGACATCGCAACCGGGGGTGACCTTCGCGCTCGGTCGATCGCCGTCGGACTCGCCGGCTCCGATGGGATGGCGACAGCGGCTCGGGTTCTTCAGGCGCTCCAGATCCCCTTCACCTTGATTGGTACCCCCACGGACGGAACTCTTTCGGACGGCATGTCGTTGGTGCGGCCGATGTCGGTCGCCACGGCAGCAAAGCGACTCACAGCGGGTTTGGTCGATGCAATGATCTGGGTCGGCGGGCTCCCGCCGCCGGAGGTGAGCGCACTCGGGTCACTCTCCCCGTTGCGGGCCGTCGACCTCTCGGATGCGACGGCGCCACTCGAAAGCCGGATGCCTGGCGTGTTCCGGCCGGTGCGACTTGCGGCCAGCATCTACAGCCAGGAGCGCGACGTCACGTCAGTCGGCGTCGGAACTCACCTGGTGGCCGGGGAGACGATCTCTGACGCGACGGTACGTCTGATCATCGACCTGATGGTTTCCGACCCGACGGCGCTCATTCCGCTCCCCGAAGCCGGCCTACAATTCCTCGTCCCCGGGACGCTCCTCGACGCGACCCCCGTGGTTCTGCACCCGGCAGCGGTCGAGCGCTACCGCGAGTTCTACGGATAGTTGAACGCGATCCCCGACCACTGTTCGGCGAGGGTCCACAGGCGGGCTCCGAACGCGGGTGATGCGCTCGACGTGACGGGGGCGTGCACCACGGGGGTGCCACGCAACCCGAACATGTCGCGCGGACCGTAGAACTCGCCCGATTCGGCATCCGGATCGATCGCCGCGCGCACGACCGGCCAGGCCCCGTGGTCTTTGCCTTGCCCGACCGGCGCCGACAGGTACCCGCCGAGACGCACCCAGCCGGGAGTGGTCGTGATCACGTCGGGCCGTTTCTCGGAGAGTTCGTTGACCGCATACCCGGGATGCGCGAGCAGCGACGCCCGTGCGTCGCCCGCCGCTCGCAGTCGTCGGTCGAGTTCGAACGCGAAACCGTGAACGGCGTGCTTCGAGAACGCGTAGGCCCGAAACGGCCGGTACCGGCGCTCTGACATGAGGTCGTCGGGGTCGACCCGCACCATCCGCGTCGAGTACGAACCAAGACCGACGACCCGGTCGCGGAGCACCGGGAAGACGAGGGCGGTGAGGGCGAAGTGTCCGACGAAGTTGCCGCCGACGAGCAACTCGAGTCCGTCTTCGGTGGTTCTGCGGCGCGGCGGCGAGAACACCAGTCCGGCGTTGTTGACGAGCACATCGGCGCCACCCAGGTCGGCGATCGCGGCTGCCGTCTGTCGCACCGACGAAATCGAGGTGAGGTCGAACGGCACGTGCGACACATCGGCGTCGGGCACGTGGGCCCGAATGGATGCGATCGCCTCTGCCGCCTTCGGGGCATACCGGGCGGCGATGACCACCCGCGCCCCGGCACGGGCAACCTGCTCAGAGACCCAGTAGCCGATTCCGGTGCTGCCGCCGGTGACGACGATGGTGAGAC
>CAZCEE010000046.1:0-11823 GCA_964497165.1 uncultured Schumannella sp.
GGCGTCGAGGGTGCGCAAGGTGCGGGCTCGCGGCGGCAACCCGGCGATCTCGCGCAGAATCGGCTCGACGAACAACAGGAAAGAGAGCTGACTCGACACGGGGTTGCCGGGGAAGCACACGACGGGAACGCCCCGGTAGACCGCCGTCGCCTGCGGCCCGCCCGGCTGCATCGCGAGCACGTCGACGAGGGCGCCGAGTGGCTCGAGCGTCTCTCGCACGACCTCGTACTCGCCCTGCGAGATGCCGCCGCTCGTGAGGATCAGCTCAGCTCCGGCATCGACCGAGATGTCCAGATGTACGCGGAAGTACTCAGCCTCATCGCCAACCCTGGCGGTGCTGACGAGCTCTGCCCCGGATGCCTCAACCGCGGCGGCAAGTGCTGCGCCGTTGGAGTCGAAGATCTGACCGGGCCCGAGCGGCTCGCCGCGATCGACCAGTTCACTTCCGGTGCTGATCACCTCGACTCGGACTCGAGATCGGACGTCGACGTCGGTGATCCCCGAGGCGGCGAGAGCGCCGAGATGACGGGAGGCGAGTCGCACCCCGGCCGGCACGATGACGTCGCCCGCAGCGAGATCCGATCCCAGATCTCGCACGTACTCGCCGACCGCCCGAGGTCGTGTGAAGGCGACGAGGGAACCGCTGACCGTCGTGTCTTCGACCGGCACCACGGCATCCGCACCTTCTGGGAGGGGCGCGCCGGTCATGATGCGCACGGCGGTGCCGGCCACGAGCGGAGCCGGCGTTCCGGCAGCAGCAGCGATCTCACCTGCGATCGGCAAGGAGACCCCGGGAAAGACGTCGGCAGCACGGACCGCAAACCCGTCCATCTGCGAGTTGCGGAACGGTGGCAGCGGGATCGGCGTGGTGATGTCGGTCGCCGTCACGCGCCCCAGCGCGGCGTGCAGGCGAACCGTCTCGGCATCCCGGGTGCGCAGCGGCGCGAGGAGCGCCCGCACGCGACCCTCGTGCTCGGCGACCGGGGTGCGGGCCATCGTCAGTACCGGGGAGCGCTCGGGTCGACCTTGACCGACCACGCGTCGATACCGCCGGTGAGATGGCGCACGTTCGTGAACTCGAGCCGCTCGAGGAACTGCAGCGCCCGGTCGGAGCGCGAACCGTGGTGGCAGTAGAGGACGAGTTCGGCATCCGAGTCGAGTTCGGCGATGCGGGCCGGCAGCTCGCCGAGCGGGATCAGCGCAGAGCCCGGGATCGAGACCAGCTCCGCCTCCCAGGGTTCGCGCACGTCGAGCAGCACGGGTGGAGTAGCGCCGCGCAACTCGGCGGCGAGCTGTTCGGCGGTGATCGTGCGGTCGTGGATGGCGTCGGCGCCGGGCATCGCGGTCCTCTCTTCGAGCGACCCGGGGCGCGGAGCCTCGGGGTCGCGGCGGTACTCGATCTCGCGGGTGCGGCCGGTGAGCGCGTCGTACGCGGCCACGCGGCCGAGCAGCGGTTCGCCGACCCCGGTGAGCAGCTTGAGCACCTCGGTCGCCATCATCGCGCCGATCACTCCGCAGACGCTCGGTAGCACCCCGACGACGTCGCAGGTGTCGCCTTCGTCAGCGCCGCCTTCAGGACTCTGCCCTTGAGGGAACAGGTCGCGGTAGTCGACACCTTTCTCGTCCCAGGCGACGCCGACCTGCCCGGCGTAGGCGAGCGCCGAACCCCACACCAACGGGATGCCGCGGATCGCGGCCGCGTCGTTGGCGAGATAGCGGGTGGCCGGGTTGTCGGTCGCGTCGACCAGCACATCCACGTCGAGCAGGAGGTCGAACGTCTGGCCCGGCTCGAACCTCGCGGCCACGGCGCGGATTTCGGCATCGGGGGAGAGGCGGCGCAGCGTTTCGGCCGCCGACTCGGCCTTGTTGCGGGCCAGGTCGTCGGCGGTGTGCAGCGTCTGGCGGTGCAGGTTCGACTCGGCGACGGTGTCGTCGTCGACGACGGTGAGGATGCCGACCCCCGCCGCCGCGAGCAGTGGCAGCACCGCGCTGCCGAGTCCGCCCGCTCCGATGACGAGCACGTGCGCACCCGCGAGGGCAGCCTGGCCCTGGTCGCCGAAGCCCGCGAGGATCCGTTGGCGCGCGAATCGCGGCGACGCGGGATCGAGGGGCATGCCATCGATTCTTCCAGGCGGGACCTCGCCGTGCTCATTCCGCGAAAGCGGCTAGAATTCCACAATGGAAGCGCAGATGCGGAGAGTGGCGTGAATCAGTTCAAGATCAGTGAGGCGGCGGCGCTGCTCGGGGTGAGTGACGACACCGTGCGGCGCTGGGGGGATGCCGGCAAGGTGCGCATCCACAAGGCCGAGAACGGCCGCCAGGCGATCGATGGGGCTGACCTGCTGCCGCTCCTGCGGGAGCCGGAGACGGCATCCGCGCTCGCTGCGGCGTTCCCGCTCGCGAAAGCCTCGGCCCGCAACCGCTTCACTGGGATCGTCACCCAGGTCGTGAAAGACGGGGTGATGGCGCAGGTCGTCATCCAGGCGGGTCCGTTCCGCGTCGTGTCGCTGATGTCGCGGGAGGCCGCCGACGACCTCGGACTCGAACCGGGGATGCTCGCCGTCGCGAGCGCGAAGGCCACCGTCGTGAGCGTCGAGACTCCGCCGGAGAGCTGACGTGGTTCTCCGCGTGATCGCCGCCGCGGCGGGAGTCGCCCTGCTCGCGGGTTGCTCCGCGCCCGCCCCGGCGACCACGACCGTGACGGTGCTGGCAGCGGCATCCCTGACCGACGCCCTCGACGAGGCGGCCGCCGACTTCATGACCACCCACCCCGAGGTCGAGATCGTCACCAGCTACGGCGGTAGTTCGGCCCTCGCCGAGCAGATCGTGTCGGGGGCGCCCGCCGATGTGTTCTTCGCGGCGGACCCCTCGACGATGCAGACCGTCGCCGAGGCCGGGCTCGCGGTCGACCCCGAGGTGCTGCTGACGAACACGCTCGAACTCGTCGTGCCGGCCGGCAACCCCGGCGGTGTGCGGAGCCTCGCCGACCTCGCCGACCCCGACCTGGTGGTCGCGCTGTGCGACCCGTCGGTGCCGTGTGGCTCGGCGGCGGCGCAGCTGCTCGAGCTTGCTGGAGTGTCGGCGTCGGTCGACACCTTCGAAGACGACGTGCGTGCGGCGCTCACCAAGGTTGCGCTCGGGGAAGTGGATGCGGCCCTCGTCTACCGCACCGATGTCCTCGCCGCGGGTGACGCCGTCGAGGGCATCGAGATTCCCGAAGCAGCGAGCGTCGTCAACCGGTACCCCGTCGCGCTTCTGGTCGACGCACCGAACCCCGACGCGGCGCGGGAGTTCATCGACTTCCTGCGCTCGCCCGAGGGTCGGGAGGTGTTCGAGCGTGCCGGTTTCGTCGCGCCGTAGCCGCACCGGTCCGGTCGTCGCGATTCTCGCGGCGGCCGGGCTCGCGTTGCTCGTGCTCCCGCTTCTCGGGTTACTGTTGCGCGCACCGTGGGCCGCGCTTCCCGGGCTGCTCGTGAGCGAGGCAGTGCTGCAGGCGCTGTTCCTGTCGCTCGGCACCGCCGCCGTCTCGACCGTCGTCTGCCTGGTGTTCGGCATCCCGATCGCGGTGCTGCTGTCGCACTCGGTGCACTGGAGTGTCGTGCCGCGCCGACTGTTGCGCGCGGCGATCACCATCCCGCTGGTGCTGCCGCCCGTCGTCGGCGGCATCGCGCTGTTGTTGTTGCTCGGACGGCGCGGCGTCGTCGGGCAGTGGCTCGCCGAGGTGGGCCTCACGATTCCGTTCACCACCGGAGCTGTCGTCATCGCGCAGACCTTCGTTGCGATGCCGTTCCTGGTGTTCGCCGTCGAGGGGGCGCTGCGCTCGGCCGACCGGCGCAGCGAACTCGCCGCAGCGACGCTGGGGGCGAGCCGCGCACAGACGTTCCGGCTCGTCACCCTGCCGCTCGTCGCCCCCGGAGTCGCCGCGGGCGCGGTGCTCTGCTTCACCCGCGCCCTCGGTGAGTTCGGCGCCACGATCACCTTCGCGGGCTCGTTCCCGGGGGTGACCCGCACGCTGCCCATCGCGTCGTACCTCGCGATGAATTCCGACCCCGACACGGCGATTGCGCTCGCGCTGGTGCTGCTGGCGGTGGCTCTCGTCGTGCTGCTTGCGCTGCGTGACCGCTGGCTTCCGGGGGTTGTGCGATGAGTCTCGCCGTTGACGTCACCGTGGAGCGCGAGGCGTTCGACGTGCGCGCTGCCTTCGACGTTGAAGGCGGCCGGGTGCTCGGAATCGTCGGGCCGAACGGCGCGGGTAAGTCGAGCATCCTCGCGGCGATCGCCGGCCTCGTCGACGCGACCGGCACGATCCGGCTGGGCGACACCGACCTGCTCGCGCTCCCCGCTGAGCGCCGCGGCATCGGCCTGGTCTTCCAAGACTTCCTGCTCTTCCCCCATCTGACTGTGCGCGACAACGTCGCCTTCGCGGCTCGGGTGCGTGACGGCGGCCGGAAAGCCGCGCGAGTGACGGCCGACCCGTGGCTGACCCGCTTCGACCTGACGGAGCTGGCGGAGCGGCATCCCGTCGCCCTCTCGGGTGGGCAGGCGCAACGCGTCGCCCTCGCGCGCGCCCTCGCTGCCGAACCCGCGGTGCTGCTGCTTGACGAGCCGATGGCGTCGCTCGACGTCGAGATCCGGGATGACGTGCGCGCCGACCTTGCCCGTCACCTGCGGGAGTTCGGCGGGCCGGCGATCGTCGTCACCCACGACCGTGATGACGCCGCAGCGCTCGCCGACGAGGTGCTCGTGCTCGAGCGCGGTCGCGTGGTGCAGCGCGGAACGCTTCCGGAGTTGGCGGCCGCCCCGGCGACTGGCTGGGTGGCGCGCTTCGCCGGTGGGTAGCGTGGGGGTCATGTCGCCCGCCGTGCAGCCCGTCCTGCAGCCCGGTGAGGGGCCGATCCGCGGCAGCTACCTCCCGGCCGATCCGGCGAGAGTGTTCTGGGGGCGGCTGCCCTGCGGCGCCGACGAGCCCGTGCTCGAGGTCGACCCGGGTGCCGAGGTCACGATCGACACGATCAGCCACGAGGGCGTCCTCGACGACCAGGGCTCCGACCCGCTCGCCTACTTCGGCTCGCACGGGGTCGCTCCCGAGGACGTGCTGCGGGATGCCGTCGAGCTCACCCGTACTCGGGAGCGTTCCCTGGACGACGGCCCGCACGTCGTGACCGGCCCGATCCTCGTGCGCGGTGCACAGCCCGGGGATCTGCTCGCGATCGAGGTCGTCGAACTGCTGCCGCGCGTGCCCTACGGCGTCATCTCCAACCGGCACGGCCGCGGAGCCCTCCCCGGGGAGTTCCCCCGCGGCGATGCGAACGTGAGCATCTTCGCGACCCTCGATGCCCCGGGTGATCGGCTATTTGCCCAAGAACGTGCCTTAGAGGCACCGGATGGGCACGAAGTTGGGCAAATAGCATCCCTCCCCCTGCGAGAAGGCGCCACCGAGCGGGTGCACTTTGCGACCAACCCGTTCCTCGGCACGATGGGGGTCGCCGTGCCGGGTGAGGAGCGGCCGCACTCGGTGCCGCCCGGGATGCACGGCGGCAATATCGACATCAACCTGCTGACCGCGGGCAGCACCCTCTACCTCCCGGTGCTCGTGCCCGGCGCTCTCGCGTACGTCGGCGACCCGCACTTCGCGCAGGGTGACGGCGAGGTCGCGCTCACCGCGCTCGAGGCGTCGCTGCGCGCGACCCTGCGGTTCCGGATCGTGTCGGCCGACGATCCGCTCGCTTCGTTCGTGCACACGCATGGTCCGGTCGTCGAGACGCCTGACTATTGGGTGCCGACGGGTCTCGACGAAGACCTGCGTGAGGCGATGAAAAAGACGGTGCGCGCGGCCATCGCGTTCCTCGTCGGCCGCTACCAGATGGATGAGGAGCACGCCTACGCGTACCTCTCCGCAGCGACCGACTTCGACATCTCGCAGGTGGTCGACCGGGTGACCGGTGTGCACGCGCGCATCAGAAAGAGAGACTTCGGATGAACACGAGTGTGTGGCGCGAGCACGGAACCCCACTGGTGAGCGGCGCTCCCGAGGGCCCGCTGCGTGGCGAAACCATCGCCGTGAAAGATCTCTACGAGGTCGAGGGCTTCGCGGTCGGCGTCGGCAACCCGACGTTCCTCGCGGAAGCCACCCTGGAAGTCGGCACGGCACCCGCGGTGTCGCAGTTGCTCGAGGCCGGCGCCGACGTCGCCGGGATCGCCCAGACCGACGAGTTCGCGTATTCGATCGCCGGCGCCAACCCGCACTACGGACCGCCGCCGAACCCCGCAGTCCCGGGCGGGCTGCCCGGCGGCTCCTCGAGCGGACCGGCATCCGCCGTCGCACTCGGCGAGGCCAGCATCGGGCTCGGCACCGACACCGCCGGGTCGATCCGCGTTCCGGCGTCGTATCAGGGGCTCTGGGGCCTCCGCACGACCCACGGCGCGGTGTCGCTCGAAGGAGTCTGGCCGCTCGCACCGAGTTTCGACACGGTCGGCTGGCTGGCCCGCGACGCCGCAACCCTGCACCGAGTCGTCGAGGTGGCGCTCGGCCACACGACCGTCGACCCCGGCGGTTTCGTCGTCGACCCGGGTCTCGTCGCGCTTGCCGAACCCGCCGTACGCGACGCTTTCGCCGCCGCCATTGCGGGGCTCGAGGTCGAAGAGGTCGATCTCGGCGCCCCGACTGCGATGTTCGAGGCGTTCCGGGTGACGCAGGCCGCCGAGGCGTGGGACTCCGACGGCGGATGGGTCACCGGGCATCCGGATGCCGTGGGCGCCGGCGCGAAGGAACGTTTCGAGTTCGCCGCAGCCGTCACCCCCGCGGATGAAGCCGAAGCCCGCGCCGCACTCGCCGCCCATCGGGAGCGACTCGACGGAATCCTCGGCAACCGCGTGCTGCTCGTGCCGTCGGCGTCGTCGGCCGCTCCGTCGGTCGACGCGACCGCCGAGATTCTGGATGCCGTGCGCGGCGCAACCCTGCGCCTCACCGTGATCGCGGGCATCACCGGGCGACCCGGCCTGAGCGTTCCGGTACTAAACGTGCCCGAACCGGTCGGGCTGTGCCTCGTCGGTCCGCGCGGCAGCGACCTGGGGCTCATCGACCTTGCCGGCCTTTTCGACCCCGAGGATTCGGATGACGCCCGCGCGGTCGACGCGGCGTGGGACGAGACCGCGCGGTTGGGCGAGACTCCTATTCTCTGGGATGACGTGAAACGCGATCTCGGCTAGAGCTGCTTCACATAGCGGCGACAGGGCACCTCGATGGTGCCTTCGGCGGCGTCGGTCGTGTAGCTGAACTCCCCGTCATCGGCCCAGCCGTTGCGTTCGTAGAACCGTCTCGCCCGCGCGTTCGTCGCGACCACCGCGAGCCAGGCGCCCGCGTGTCCCGCCGCGGCGATCGCATCCTCGCCCGCTCGCAGCAGGACGTCGGCGATCCCGAGCCCGCGGGCGGCGGCATCCACGAATAGTTGGTCGATCTCGTCGTCGGCGACTGCGACGAATCCGACGGTCACCCCGTCGACCACCGCGAGCGTCGTCTGCGGCTGGATGTCGGTCGAGCGTTGTACGAAGTTCTCGGGGGTGCGGATGCGCACCAGTTCGTCGGGCACGCCGCCGAGGTGCCCGTCCCGCCAGGCAGGACCCCAGATCTCGGCGATGCGCGGGATGTCGGCTTCGGTCGCCGCACGCAGGTCGAGTGCCACCCGACCACGTTATCTGCGCGAAACGGTCTGGTGGCATCCTGAGGGGGTGACTGCGAACCAGATCGACCCGCCCGCCCGCCTGCTGATGGGACCGGGGCCGATCACGGCCGATCCGCGCGTGTTGCGGGCGATGTCGGCGCAGCTCGTTGGCCAGTACGACCCGGCGATGACGGGCTACATGGCCGAGGCGCAGGAGTTGTACCGCGGGGTGTTCCGCACGACGAATGCCGCGACGCTGCTCATCGACGGCACCGCCCGCGCGGGCATCGAGGCCGCATTCGTGAGCTTGCTCGAACCGGGCGACAAGGTGCTCGTGCCGATTTTCGGGCGCTTCGGACACCTGTTGCGCGAGATCGCGGAACGCTGCGGCGCCGAGGTCCACGTCATCGAGCGGGAGTGGGGAACGGTGTTCACCCCCGCCGAGATCGAGGCGGCGCTGAACAGCGTCAAGCCGAAGCTGCTCGCGATCGTGCACGGCGACACGTCGACGACCGTCGCGCAGCCGCTCGACGAGCTCGGCGCCCTCGCCGCGAAGCACGGCGCCCTGCTCTACACCGACGTCACCGCGAGCCTCGGCGGCAACACCTTCCTCTCCGATGAGTGGGGGGTGGATGCCGCCACCGCCGGCCTGCAGAAGTGTCTCGCCGGACCATCGGGCTCGTCACCGATCACCCTGTCCGACCGTGCGGTCGCGATCATCGAGGCGCGCAAGTCGGTGGAAGCGGGCATCCGCAGCGAGGGTGACCCGGTGCTTGCACACCCGATCCGCAGCAACTACTTCGACCTCGCGCAGATCCTCGACTACTGGGGGCCGAAGCGCCTCAACCACCACACCGAGGCGACGTCGATGCTCTACGGCGCGCGGGAGTGCGCCCGCATCCTGCTCGAAGAGGGCATGGACAACGCCAACGAGCGTCACCGCATCCACGGCGCCGCGATGACGGCGGGGCTCGTCGCCACGGGGCTGAAACTCTTCGGCGACCAGAGCGTGCGCATGAACAACGTCATCGGCGTGCACATCCCCGACGGGGTCGACCCCGACGGGGTGCGTGCGACCATGCTCGCCGACTACGGCATCGAAATCGGCACCTCGTTCGGGCCGATGCACGGCAAGGTGTGGCGCGTCGGAGTGATGGGCTACAACGCCCGCAAGGATGCCGTGCTCACCACCCTCGCGGCGCTCGAACAGGTGCTCCGCCGGGCGGGAGCGAAGGTTCCCGCGGGTGCCGGCACCGACGCGGCCCTCGACTCCTACGGCGCGGCGGCATGACGGCGGCGGCACGGGTGCTCGCCCGCGCCGACGAGCTAGCCACTCACTCGGCGCGCGACGACGGCATCGAGCGCGCCTACCTCACACCGGAACAGACACGCGTGAACGCGATCGTCGCCGCGTGGATGCGCGAAGCCGGGTTGCGGTCATGGCCCGACGAGGCGGCGAACGTCTGCGGCCGCCGCCACATCGATGACGACGAGCGGCCGGCGCTGCTGCTCGGCTCGCACCTCGACACCGTTCCGGGTGCCGGGCGCTACGATGGCATCCTCGGTGTTCTCGTTGCGATCGAGGTCGCCGACCGGCTGCGGGATGCCGACCTTCCGTTCGCGCTCGAAGTCGTCGCGTTCGGCGACGAGGAGGGCACGCGCTTCGGCACGACCCTGCTCGGCTCGCGCGCCCTCGCGGGCGGGTGGAAGGATGCCTGGCTCGACCTGCCCGATGCCGACGGCATCCTTCTGCGCGATGCGGCGACGACGTTCGGGCTCATCCCCGAGAACATCGCGCGTGCGGCGCGGGCGCCCGGCTCGCTCGTCGGCTACCTGGAGTGCCACATCGAGCAGGGTCCGCGGCTCGAAGATCTCGACCGCGCCCTCGGCGTCGTCACCACCATCGCGGCGGCCGAGCGGCGCATGATCTCCTACCGCGGCGAGGCCCGGCACTCCGCCACCCCGTGGGAGCTGCGACACGACGCACTGCTCGGCGCGAGCGGGGGGATCGTCGCGATCGAGCGCATCGCCCGCGAGCGCGACAGCCCCGCGACAGTGGGCTGCATCCGGGTCGAGCCCGACGCCGTCAACGTCATCCCGGGCTTCGCGGAGTTCAGCCTCGACCTGCGCGACGCCACCGCTGCCGGGCGCGACGCGACCTGGGGGCAGATCCGTCACGAGTTGCACCGCATCGCCGGCGACCACGGCCTCGACCTCGAAGTCAGCTCCACCCACGTCGCCCCGGAAGCGCCCTGCTCGCCGCGCCTGCAGGCAGCAATCGCCGCAGGCATCCGCGCCACAGGCGACGCCGACCCCGTCGAGTTGGTGAGCATTGCCGGGCACGACGCGATGGCCGTCGCCGAAGTCACCGAAATCGGGATGCTGTTCGTGCGTTGCGCAGGAGGCATCAGCCACCACGCCGACGAGTCGGTACGAGAAGACGACGTCGCGCTCGCGATCGACGCTTTCGAGGCCGCCGTGTTGCACCTGGCGGCGGAGCGGGCCTGAGACGTGATCACCATCCGTCCCGCGGTTCCCGACGACGCGGAGAAGATCGTCGACATCCGCAACACCGGTTGGCGTGAGGCGTACGCCCACCTGCTGAGTGCCGAGTTCCTTGCGAACCTGCTGAACGACGTGGATTCCTGGCGTGAGGGCCTCGCCCGTGCCGGCCGCCGTTCGGTCACCCTGGTCGCTGAACTCGATGGCGAGGTCGTCGGCTACGCGCACGCCGGCCCGTCCACCGAAGACGACGCGCCCCGCGACTGGTGCCTCCCGATGATCTATCAGTACTCCCGCGCCCACGGCTCGGGCACCGGTCAGGTCCTGCTCGACGCCGCCGTCGGCGACCGCCCTGCCTACCTCTGGACCGCCGAAGACAACCCCCGGGCGCTCGCCTTCTACCGCCGCAACGGCTTCATCCCCGACGGCACCCGCAAGACCATCCCCGAGTGGGAAGACATGGCCGCCATCCGCATGGTGCGCTAGCTGTAGCTCACCGCAGCCGGAGACCGTCGCGCAGCCAACGGGCTACGCAGGCTCCGAGGCCGGGCGGATGCCCAGGTCGATCGGGGTAGGGGTCCCCGCTCCTTCGGCCTGGGCATCTGCCCGGCCTCTGAGCCGTCACAAGAGAACTCAGCGGATCCGAGACGTGCGCTCGAGCAGTTCCTCGACTTCGGAGACACCGAGCGGCACCTGAGGTCCGCCGATCGGGTTCATGAGGTCGCGTTGGGTTTCATCGACGAGGGCGGAGAGCATCCCGACGGCGTCGTCGACGACTTCGGTGGAGCGGGTTTCGGTGCCGTGGAGCAGCCAGCGGGCGATTTCGAGTTCGGAGAGCAGCGAGGCGCGCTGACGTACGTGTCGGTCGACGGTGCCGCGTACGCGCGAGTAGGCGGCGAACGCCGAGTCTGCGACGTCGAGTGAGGCTCCGGCAAGCCACTGGAGGTCGGCAGCGGGGTCGCCGACGCGGAGCCCGTGCCAGCCGAGCATCCCGGTGACGTCGTCGCCGACGGAAAGGAACGAGTCGGAGCCGAGCGCCCCGTTGACGACGGACGGGGTGAACTGCCAGAGGGTGGCTTCTTCGCTGGCACGTTCCCAGCGGTTGAGCAGTGCGGCGGGCACGAGGCCGGTGGCGGCGGCGCGATCCATGAGGGCGACGACGGCGCGGAGGGCTTCGACGGGGGAGTGGGAGGGCAGTCCGGCGTCGATGACGACGTTCGGCGGCAGGGAGTGGATGGCGGCGATGGCTGACCCGATGGATGCCGCCAGCTCGATGGTCATCGACCCGAGGGGCTCTTTGGAGCCGTAGACGAATTCGGAGACGACGGCGCGGGTGCCGGCGACGGGAACTTGCCCGGCGAAGGTGGAGACGGTGAACGGCAGTCGCGCTCGTACGCCGGCGCTGAGGGCGCGGAGGGCGATGAGGTCGGCGGACTGTTCCTGTTCGGCGCGTTCGCTGCGGGGCACCCGGATGACCCAATGTCGGCCGTCTTGCCCGGTGAGGATGGCGGCGTCGAAGTCGCCTCCGGGGGAGCCGAAGCTTTGGGCGCCGACGATGTCCAGGTCCGCCACGGCGGACGTTGCGAGCGCCGCTAGAGTGAGATGGGATCTGGCCATGTCCACAGGGTAGGTCGGCCCGGGAGGAGTCCGGATGTCCGAC
>CAZCEE010000047.1:0-11769 GCA_964497165.1 uncultured Schumannella sp.
CGCAGGCTGCCAGCGAGCAGCGCCAGCAGGATCGTCGTGAGCGCGATGAGCACCGCGCCGAGTCCGCCGATGCCGGAGGTGACGATGAACACGAGGTTCAGGACGAGGCTCACGAGGCCGGCCACGACCGGCACGATCGGTTTGCGTAGCGCGCTGATGGCGAGCATCCCGATGGCGGTCGCGAGCACGACGATATTGCCGGCGATGCGCAACGGTTCGACCTGATCGATCGCGACGTGCAGAACGATGTCTGCGACGTTGACGATGGCGACAACGACCGTCAGCACCCGGACGAGAACGGCCACGCTCGGGTCAGCGCTTCGGAACGCGACCGCGGCCGAAGATCAGCCACAGGATCGACCCGAGGATGCTCAGGAAGAACGCCACGACGATCCAGACGAACTTGCCGAACCCGCCGTGGTTCGGGTTGTTCACGATCGACACCACGGTGACGATGAAGACGATGAGGGCGATGAGGCCGCCGATGCCGGCGGAAACGGGCTCCATGCTTCGAGCCTAGCGAGGTTCAGCGTGCGGCGAGGAGCGCCTGCATCTCGACGATTTCCGCCGTCTGGCTGGTCACGATGCTTTCGCAGAGCGCGATCGTTTCGGGGTCGATGCCGTCTTCGATCTCGTCGTTCGCCATCACGATGGCGCCTTCGTGGTGGTCGATCATCGCGGTCAGGAACAGCACTTCGGCTTCTACGCCTTCGAGCTCGCGCAGCTCGTCGAGGTCGTCGTCGGACATCATCCCGTGGCCCGGCATTCCCCCGGGCGGTGTCGGGTAGCCGCGGGCGTCGAGCCAGTCGGCCATCTGCTCGATCTCAGGGGCTTGCGCCTCGGCGATCCGGGTGGCGAGGTCGGTCACGTCGGGGTGGATGCCGTCGACCGCGAGGATGATCTCCGACATCTCGATGGCCTGCTCGTGGTGCGGGATCATCATCATGTTGAAGTGCACGTCGGACGAGTTGAAGTCGACAACCGAGGTCGGTTGGCCCGGCGCTCCCGGTCCCGGTCCCTGCCACGGCATCCCGAATCCCATGCATCCGGTCAGTGTCAGTGCCAGCGCGACACCCATAGCCGGGATGATCGCAGCTCGTCTGCGCATGATCCACTCCTTCGTCGAGAGTGACGCTACGCCGCGACGTGCCGAGGTGGAGGGGCCTAAAGTCATGTGCACATCGCGCCCGCATTGGAGGTCTCCACGATTCTTCCGACCGCGATTCGGTGGATTCCAGGACTCGGTGGGGGAGAGTGACCGCCGTAGGGTCGAAGGCATGTGATTCACGATGAGATCGATCTGAGCGCCCTAAACGGTGGCTCCGAGGCGGGGCGGGGCCGCATCCGGCGCTACTGGGGCGGCAACCTGAAGTACTACGACCTCACTCAGCCGGTGCCCGCTGTCGAGTGCAGCGACTCGGCGTACAAGCTGTCGGTGCCTGGTGCGTCACCGCCTGACGACGGCGAGTAGTTTGGAGCGGTGAGGATGTCGGCGATTGGCAACGTCAGACTCTAGGCCAGATTAGCGTCGGTGCTGCTCTTCCGGCCCTCAGCCGGGCATCCGCCGATCTGGATTGCCGAGTACGCTCCAGGGTCGGTCAGTGTCGGGGCGGCCCCTGGCGTAGTAGTTCGGATCAATGTCGCCGCTCCCAGCTCGAAGTCGGCTACTCTTTTTGGACAATCGGGGTGTCGCGCCAGCGGCTATCCGGGCGCGTTAGGTGACCGCGCGGGTTTGCGAGATCACTCGTTGGGTTTGAGTTCCGAGCTGCGTCACGCTAAGCGTGACGGTCTCGCCGCCTTTGAGATAAGTGGGCGGCTTATGCCCCATTCCTACTCCCGGCGGCGTGCCAGTGTTGATGAGGTCGCCGGGCTCGAGAGCTAAGAACTGGCTGAGATAGTGCACGATGAACGTCGGGCTGAAGATCATCGTTGAGGTGGTTCCGGATTGCTTGCGCACGCCGTCGACGTCGAGTGTCAGGTCGAGATCCAGCACATTATCGATTTCATCCGGAGTGACCAGGTAGGGGCCGGTCGGGTTGAACGTTGGTGCTGACTTGCCCTTCGACCACTGCCCGTTACGCTCGTTTTGCCATTCCCGTTCGCTTACATCGTTCACGAGTACGTAGCCGGCTATGGAAGCGGCAGCCTCCACCTCATCCGTCAGGTACAAGCTGTGCCGCCCGATGACGATTCCTAGCTCGACCTCCCAGTCAGTCTTTACGGATCCGCGCGGGATGTGTACGTCGTCGTTGGGCCCGATGAGGGTGTTCGGTGCCTTGGTGAACAGGATCGGTTCGGTCGGGACCGCCTGCCCGGTCTCGGCAGCGTGGTCGCTGTAGTTCAGCCCGATGCAAAGAATCTGGTGCGGGCGAGCAATTGGCGCACCGAAACGACGGCCGGCAAGCGGCTCGCCGCGCCCGTCCGTGACCCGATCGGCGACCATGTCGTCCAGTGTGACGAGCGCTCCTGAGCCAAAGAACGCCTCGTCAAAGTCGCCGACTACGTCGGACACGTCGACGAAGGTGTTGTCGTCGACCATCACTCCTGGCGTCTCTGAACCACGGGGGCCAATTCGGACTAGTCTCATGCGTCTTCCTGTTCTCGTTGCGGCAGTAGCCAGTGGGGAGTGGACGTGCTGCCCGCCCACCGGTTGGGAGGCAGACTCGTGGCGCCGACGTCGGCCAAAAAGATCGCCCCTGCCTGGTCGTCGAGGTCGTCGAGGCCCAATTGGGCCGACGTGATGGCAAGTCGATCGAGGTTCGGTCCCACGAAGCCGGGGCAGGACGCCTGTGTGGCTTCGATGCTGACGATGTCGAGCAGTTCGCCAGCGGGCGAGTAGCGGTGCACGCTCGCGCCACCCCACCGGGCGACCCAGAGCGCCCCGGTCGAGTCAACGGTGAGTCCGTCCGGGTAATCCGGAAAGTCGGCGATGACCGTCATCCACGGCTCTTGGCGGTCAAAGGGTCCAGGGCCGTATGAGTGACGTGACACCGTGCCCGCGAGAGTGTCAACGTGGTAGATCGCTTCGCCGTCAGGGGAGAAGGCCACTCCATTTGAGAGACCTAGGCCCGTGCGGAGGGTCTCGACGCGCCCATTGGGGTAGACGCGCAATAGCACGTCAGTATTGGTGCGCTCGCCGAGCGACAGTGTCCCAACCAAGAACGCCCCATATAGGTCGACCGTGCCGTCGTTGAGGCGAAATCCCGTTCGGTCGCCGACAAGGTCTGGGCCGAAAGATAGGGCACCGATGGATGACACGGTCACGAGTCCGCGAGCGCCGGCGACGAGCAGCCCCCCATCCTCGGCCAGCGCGATGGCACCAGCGGTCTGGCCGATGGTGATCTCGGTGATATCGGTTAGGCGCGTGTCATCCAACCGACCAGCGAGGATCCGGCCCTTTAATATGTCGACCCAACGCACGAGTTGTGCGCGGTCGTCCCACAGCACGCCCTCGGCCAGCTCGTAGTCGCCATCCGTCGCCGCGACGCCGATGTACTCTGCCATCGTTACTCTGGCCGCATTCTAAGTCCCTGCATGCCGCCGTCGACAGCCACCGAGGTACCCGTCGTCGAACCAGAACGCGGGCTCGCGAGGTAAAGAACCGCGCCTGCGATCTCATCGGGGGAGACGAGCCGCCCATGCGGTTGGCGAGCCTCGAGTGCTTCGCGCTCGGCCGCAGGGTCCGCGGCCTTAGCGAGAAGAGCAGTGACCCACGGCGTATCGGCAGTGCCGGGGTTCACGGCGTTGAACCGGATGCCCTCGCGCAGATGATCCGCCGCCATCGCCCGAGTCATCGAAAGTACGGCGCCCTTCGTCGCGGTGTAGAGAACCCTCTGGGGGAGACCCGCGGTGGCGACGACTGACGATAGGTTCACGACAGACGCAGACGGCGACACACGCAGATACGGCAGTGCTGCGCGGGTCACCCGCACCATGCCGATCACGTTGACATCCCACACGCGGTGCCACTCATCGTCCCTGTTCGCCGCGAGGTCACCCTGCGCTCCGATGCCCGCGTTGTTCACGACGATGTCGATCCGACCGAAGCGCTCGAACACCGCCGCGACCGCTGTGCCGACGGACTCGTCGTCGGCCACGTCGACCGCGACTGCGAAGATGTCGACCGGAACACCGGCGGGGTTTACGTCGAACACGGCCACGGCCGCGCCCTCATCGGCGAGGCGTTGCGTGACAGCGGCGCCGATCCCCGCAGCGCCGCCGGTCACTATGGCGACGAGGCCACTGAACTCACTCATGTGTTTCCTTCATCGGCTTGTGCTGGGTGGTTGGTGTGCTGGTGTGATGCGACGCTTCGTGCGGCTCGATCGACGACTTCGAGGATGTGCTGGTAAGGGGATCCGGTGGCCCGCGTCATCCCGATCTCGCAGGTGCGGTTGCATGAGACATAGGCGTCGAATTCGCCTAAGTCAACTTCGCGGGCCTCGCGTTCCGTGGCGCTCGCAGTGAGCTCGGGATGCAGCATGCCACGGTCGCCCGCGAAGGCGCAGCACCCCCAGTCGTCGGGCACCGTAACGTCGGCCGCGACCGCATTGGCGAGCTTGACTAGATTGGCGTTCGAGCCGGCGCGGGTACTCGAACACGTGGGATGCACGACGACGCTTTGGAGGCTCGGCTCGATCATGAGCTTCGGCAGCAAGTGTTCTGCCGCGAAGTCGACCGCATCTACGACGCGCATGGCGCGGTATTCGGGGGCCTTCTCGGTCGCCTTCTCGAGCGCGAGCACGAGACCTTCGGAGCACGACGAGTTGTCGCACACGATCGGTAGCTGGCCGCCACCGGAAGCCGACCAGAGAGCGTCGACGGTTCGACCGAGCATCTCGTGGTAGCCGCCAAGCATTCCTTTCGACTTCCACGGAGTGCCACAGCACAGGCTGCCGATGTCGTTGGGCATTACCAGTCCGAAGTTGGCTTTGGCCGCCAGCGACTCGAACGCGACCGCAACACCTTGGCCACCCTGTGCGGGGCCGAACATGGTTCCGACGCAGGCGCGGAAGTAGACCGCGTCCACGCGAGAGGCGGTAACACCGCCGGTCCGCCCCGAGCCGCCCTGGGGCAGGTCGTTCGACCAGAGCGGCAGCGTGTCCTTGCCAACCACGGCCCGCGCTACCGCGTTCGGCCCTGTGATCAGGGACGGCGGTACCCTCGCTGCGGCGCTCAACGCGATGGATGCGAGTGCCGTCACCGGCCGCCATGCCTTACCCGCCGCAGTCCACACCGCGCTCTCGACCGCGCCAACCGTCTCCGAGCGGAGTCGGCGCACGAGATCGCCCGTGTTGATCTGTACCGGGCAGGCAGTCTGGCACATGCCATCGACCGCGCAGGTCTCGACGACCTGGTACTCCTGCTCGCGGCGAAGCTCCTTGGCGAGCGCCGCGTCGCCGCGGAGGTCTGCCTCGGCGATTGCTCGACGCACGACGATCCGTTGTCGCGGAGTAGTGGTCAGGTCTTTGCTCGGGCACACAGGTTCGCAATACCCGCACTCGACGCAGCGGTCGACCTCCTCCTCCACGGTCGGCGTCAACTTGAGGTCGCGCAGGTGGAGTTGGTCATCAATCGTGAGGATCGTGTCGGGGTTCAGGATGCCAGCAGGATCGAACGCTCGCTTGATTTCGAGCATCATCCCGTAGAGCTCCGGCCCATACTGCCGCGCCACGAACGGGGCCATGATTCGTCCCGTGCCGTGCTCTGCCTTCAGGGTGCCGCCTTCACCGAGGACGAGCTCCACCATGTCCTCGGTGAAGGCTTGATACCGAGCAAGATTGGTCGGGTTGTCGAAAGTCTCATTGATGAGGAAGTGCACATTGCCATCCTTCGCGTGGCCGAAGATGACCGCATCGTCGTATCCGTGGATCTCAAAAAGTCGCGTCAGGCCGGCGCATGTCTCGGAAAGCCGGGCGACTGGCACGGCGATGTCCTCGAGGAGGGCGGTTGTGCCCGACGGTCGCGCTCCAGCGATAGTGGCGTAGAGGCCCTTGCGAACGTGCCAGAGGGATGCCCTGGCCTTCGCATCCTGGCTGAGCACCGGCACGGCCATGAGCGGAAGGCGCGTGAAGAGCGCCTCGGCTTCGACGGTTAACTCAAAGAGCTCGGGCGCTGTGGCCGCCTGGTACTCGACGAGTAGTGCGCAGTGGTCGACGATCCGGAAGGATGGAAGCGCGTTACTCGAGTCGGGGTCGATGCGCGCGGCACGCAACGACGCGGAATCCATCAGCTCGACCGTGGCCGGTCGAGTGGCGATGATGGCAACCAGTGCATCGGTTGCCGCACGGAGAGTCTCGAAGACGACCATCGTCGTGGCGGCATGCTGGTGCAGCGGCACGGTATTGAATGTGGCCTCGGCGACGAAGCCGAGGGTGCCCTCGCTGCCGATCATGAGATGCGCGAGGATCTGCACGGGTGTCTCGTGGTCCAACAGCGAGTTGAGTCCGTAGCCCATCGTGTTCTTGATGGCGTACTGGCGCGCGATCTCCGCCGACAGGTGCGGGTTGGCGATCACTCGCGCGCGGAGGTCGGCGAGCGTGCGCCAAAGCGTCGCCTCGGCGGCGTGCAACCGCTTGTCCGCATCCTCCGCACTGGTATCGATCACGGTGCCACTGGGCAGCACGACTACCGCAGAGCGGAGCGTCCGGTAGGTGTTCTGCGTGATCCCGCAGGACATACCACTGGAGTTGTTAGCGACTACGCCGCCAATCGTGCAGGCGATCTCGCTGGCCGGGTCTGGGCCGAGCTTGCGGCCGTGGCGCAACAACCGCGCGTTGACCTGCCGGACTGTGACGCCGGGCCCAACCCGCACGGCTGCGCCCTGATCGAGCACCTCGATCGAGCGGAAGTGCTTCCGGGTGTCGACGAGGATCGAGCCGCTCGAGGCCTGCCCCGACAGGCTCGTGCCTCCCGAACGAAACGTCAGTGCTTCCCCATGTGCGGTCGCGTAGGCGAACAGCGCTTCGACATCGGCGGCATCGGACGGTGTTACCACCGCACGCGGCGTGAGGAGGTAGTGGGATGCGTCAACGGCTGCCGCCACCCGGTCGAAAGCGCTGGTAGAGACGACGCCTTCGCGGGGTAGCGCCGCCCTGAGCGATTGGTCGAGGGCGTGTTCGGACACCGTGAAGTCGGTTCGCGACGCCGACTCAACGCGCCTCACGAGCCACCTCGAGCCTCGGTCAACACGCTCGTTTCCGCCAGCCAGGGCGCTTCATCGACGCGCACGGCCCGGCCAGTGCGCGCCGACCTGCGGATCGCGAGGCCGATCAGCTGATCGTGGCACCCTTCCGCCAACGGATACCCTCGCCTGCCTGTCGCGACGAAGCTCCGCATCCGTGCGAGGGATTCCAAGAATGCGAGCTCATCGTCATTGAGCCGAGCACCCGGGTTGGGGTTGCGCCACAGTGTGCGGTCGCCCAGGACTACGCGGCGAAGGTATTGGCCCTCGAGATCGCCCGATTGCCCCGCCGTCTCCCGGCGCAGCGTCTCGTGGACTGGCTCCGCCTCGTCATTCAGGTATCCGACGTCGTTGTTCGCGATATACCCGCGCGTGCCGTACACCTCCACGAACCGGGGCCGGATCGGCGAGAAGTACTGTTCGCGATCGAACTCGTAGTGGCCGACCGACTCGCCGAAGTTCAAGAAGGCGAAGTCTCGGGGCGACGCGAGCTCGACCGGTTGTTCCCGCCAGGCGTCGCGATCGCGCACCGAGAGCTGCGGATCGGGAACCGTGTGCGCCCGCACTTCGACCGCGGCGAAGCCCGCGGTCAGGATGTCCCTGGTGAGACTGACGCCATGGTAACCATGGGCGACCGACACTCTAGTGTGGTGCACGTTACCGAGCAGACCGGTCGCAACCATTGCCTTGCGTGATGCATGCTCGGGTTGGTATCGGAACTGCTCGGCCACTTCGACCGGGGCCCCAGCAAGCGATCGGTAGAGCGTGAACAGCCCCGCCTTCGAGGTAGCCGGTGGAGTCTCGGTGAGCACTGGGATGTCGGCCCGGACAACGCGCCGAATGATCGTGGGTGCGTCCTGCGGAGCGACTGCGACGAGAACGAAGTCGTACGGGCGTTCCGCGATGAACTGACTCCAGGACGTCCCGACCGGCACGCCCCACTGATCGCGAACTCGGGATGCGCTGCTTGCGGTGCGAACCAGCACTCGCTTGACTGTCAGGTTGCCCGGCAGTTCTCGAGCCGCCCGGAGGGCATAGCTGGCGCGCCATCCACCCCCCACGATGCCGACAACCGCATGCCAGTCAGTCACTCGGAAGGCCCTGAGTCGGCCTCGGAACTGGCTCGGCTTCCGACCAAGCTGCCGGCCACCCAATTGGTGTGGCGCGCCGGCTGTTCCGATCCCAATGGGAGGAGCACGAGCCCGTGCTCGCGGGCTGATGTGTAGATCGCATCGACGATCTCGAGCGCGAGCAACGATGACTCGGAGATCTCGTAGTCTCGCGACCCGAGACGGATCTGTTCGGCGAGGTATTCGAGGTGCCGACCGTGCGGTGTTCCGGGAAGAGGCTCGACGTCGAACCGAACGCGCCCGCCGGGCGCCGTCACCAGGTAGTAGTGGCTCTCGTACGAACCGTATTCGATCAGCCCTTCGTCTCCCACGAAGGTGAATATGCAGCTCACGCCGGGACGTTGCATGGGGATGGCGTCGCCGGTCTCCTGGTAGTAACGCACCCCACTTGCGGTTCGCACCACCGCGACGGCGTCTGTCTCCACCCTGAGGCCGTGCCTCGCCGTACGGGTCGACGTATCGGTGGCTGCGAGCACCGAAGCGATAGCATCCCCGGCCACTGCGCGCTCGAAGAATTGAATCCAGTGGATGCCAGCATTCATCACGTCCCAGCCGGTACAGACCGCCTCGACGGCACGAAGCTTGCCGATCGAACCGGAGGTCACATGGCGGAGGACCTCCAGCGAGGTCGACTGCGCCATCAGGGCGTGCGGAACCACCATCGGCACGTCGCGTCGCTTCACGGCGTCGAGGAGTGTTCGGCCGTCGACGTAAGTGTCTGCGAGTGGCTTCTCCACCAAAATGCCGCGGAGGCTCGGCAGCTCGAGTACGCGCTCGACGACGCTTCGATGCGTGCCCGGATAGGTGCTCACGCAGACCACCTCCGGCGAGCATTCCGTCAGCATGCTCCCGAGGTCGGGGTAGCCGCGGATGCCGTCTCCGAGATCGCAAGCCCTGGCCCGGGCTGTGGCGTCCCAGTCAACGACAGCCTCCACCCGATAGCGATCCGATCCCAGCAGCCCTCGCAGGCTCAGCAGACCTCCGGCGCCGGCGCCGATCACGGCGGCGGACAGCCGACCGGGGGTGTCTTTCATCAAGGCTCCTTGTGTTCATGCCTGAGGCCGACGCCGAAGCAGACCCCCCGAGGACTTCCCGCCGGTCGGCGGAGTGGTCCACGAGGGGCCCGCTTGACAATCGGGGTTATGAAGTGGGCTGGATGAACAGCAGCCGGATGCTCGCGGTGACCGGTTCGAGGGTGATCGTGACCTCAGGGATCGATGCCCAGGCGCCGGGCTTCTGAGAGATCGGGGCGAACCACGCCTCATCCCTCAAGAATTCCCCGAGCTCCTGTCCGGCTTCAGCCTTCTCGGCACCGTCGCTGCCATCGATCCGGGCGACGAGCGCCTCGATGTCGGGGTCGGTGCCCCATCCGCTGAAGCTCCCGCCGGGCTGGAGGTAGCTGCGCATCGTGTTGACGTACGCCTCTGCGCGCATCATCACCGCATAGTTGGTGTACGCCCCGAGGTAAGCCGCGACGTCCGGGTACGCCTCGTAGATCACGGTGATCCCGATGTCCCCGAGGTATTGCTGCACGATCGGCTCGAAGTCCGCCGTCCAGGCGGCGAGGGTCGGGATGACCAGATCAAAGCCGTCCGCGTAGCCGGCTTCCGCAAGCAGTTCACGGGCGCCCTCGGGGTCGTAGCCATAGCCCTCGCTGTCGAGGAACGCCGCCTGACCGCTGATGAAGGGTTGGCTGCTCTCGCCGCCAAGCCCGAAGTCGAGCGCGGTGTTGATCGCCTCGCGGTCGAACGCCAGGTTGATCGCTTGCCGCACCCGAGGGTCGGCGATCGCCGGGTTGATCTCGCCAGCTCGGTCACCGAAGAACATTGTCCGGTAGCGACCGACTGCAATCGAACTCGCGAACCCCTCTGCCTCGGCTTCAGCGAGCGCTCCGACGTCGATGACAGTGGCATCGATCTGTCCCGACTTCAAAGCGTTCAGGGCGGCGATGTTGTCGCCGAACGTCTTGATCGTAAGAGTGTCGTACGGGTACGCCTCGGGGTTCCAGTAGTCCTCGTTGCGAACGAAGTTCAGTTCGACGCCTGGAGTGCTCGTCGCCTTATCAAGGATGTACGGTCCCGACCCCACCGGAGTGGTCGCCAAGCTCGCGGGGTCGTCGAGCGCCGCCGGGCTGGGAACCGGCAGGTTGTCGAGCACCTGGAAGATGGCATGGTCGATCGGTGCCGTGGTTGTGAAGAGCACGGTGTACTCGTCGACCGCTTCGAACTCGGCGCCGTATGCCTCGCCGAGCTTCACGAACGAGATGGTTTGGGTCGGAGTGTCCCGCACCAAGGTGAGCAACTTGACCACCGCGTCGGCGTTCAGCGTCTCGCCGTCGGTGAACGCCACGCCTTCGCGAACATTCATTTCCATGGAGAGGCGGTCGTCGGCGACCGTGTAGTCGGAAAGCAGCCACGGGTCGAACGTGCCCTCGGCTTGGTTCCAGAGCACGAGGTTGTCGTAGACCGCCTGTATAGCGGGCACGTCGAAGATCTGACCGCCGCCGTTGATCGGGTCCCACTTCAGCTCTGTAACGCCCGCGAGTGTGAGTGACGACACCGTGTCGTCCGGCTCCGTGCCGGGGCTGCATGCCATGAGCGCCGCTACAGATATCGTGAGGGCGGCTGAGGCAGCCACCACCCGTCGGGCGAGGTGCATGTGTGTTGCGCTGCGATTCATTTTGACTCCTTAGTCGCCTTTGACGCTCGGACAATTCAGTAAAGTCGATGGCAGCCAACATGTCAACATTCGACAAGAAGCATTCTGTATGGATGGATGGATGGATGGATGGATGGAACTACTGATGGATGAGCCGATCGCGGTCGGGGGTGGGGAGCTTCTCTCCGCCCTGGTATTCCCCGGCCGCGGAGCGTGCGTCACCTCGCTGACAGATGCGAGCGGATTCGAGTACCTGGCGCAAGGCCTGGATCTGACGAAGCCGGTCGATCCCCGCGACTATGCGGCTGGTGGGCTCGGCGGCTACGACGACTGCTTCCCGAGCGTCGCGCCGGAGGATCTGGCCTTTGGGCTCCCGTCACCGGTCGCCGATCACGGCGAGCTCTGGCACCGTCGCTGGGAGGTCACCCACCGGATCGCCGACACCGATGCGGATAGTGTCGGCCTGCGGTGCGAGGTTCCGGAGTGGGGTATGCGGGCCGAAAGGCGGGTTACCGTGGGGGCCAACGAATTGCAACTCGATCTCCTGATCACGAACACGGGGGTTCGGCCGGTGCCCTTCCTCTGGGCCGGTCATCTGTTGTTGGCCGTGCAGCCTGGTTCGACGCTGAAGCTGCCAGACGGGTACCTGACCGCTGCCTTCAACAACCTAGGTCTGGATGCGGGATCCCCCGTCGTCGCCTCTGCTTTTGGCACCGCCACCGTCAAGCCTGGCTCGGCCGCTGCAGACCTGCGCTGGGGACCCTTCCGGCAGGGCGGCTACCTCAAGGGGTTCCGCCC
>CAZCEE010000048.1:0-11712 GCA_964497165.1 uncultured Schumannella sp.
CCGCTCCGAGTTGACCGCGAGCACCGCCGCGATGATCGCCATCGAGAGCACGTAGAGGCCGGCGAACGGCATGAGCCGCGGATCGAGCCCGGCGGCGGCGGCGAGCGTCGCGAGGATGAGGGTGAACTCCCCGCGGTTGTGCAGCATCGTCGACACGTTGAGCCCCTGTGCCGGGGTGAGCCCGTTCAACTTGGCGATCAACTGGCCGCCCGCGGTGTTGACGACGAGGGTCATGACGACCGCGACGGCGACCGGCACGACGACATCCCCGAAGGTCGACGGGTCGAGCGCGAGCCCGAAGTTGAGGAAGAAGAAGGCCGCGAAGACATCCCGCAGCGGCATGGTGAGCGCCTCGATGCGTGCCTTATACCTGGTGGCGCCGAGCACCAGGCCGATGAGGAACGCGCCGATCGCGTCGGACACCCCGAGCAGCTCGCCGAGCCCGCCGAAGCCGAGGGCCAGCCCGAAGAAGGCGATCGTGAACAGCTCGTCGTCGCGCGTGCCGATCAGTCGCGAGACCAACCGCCCGCCGAAGCGGGCGATCGCGAACATCGCGATCAAGAAGGTGAACGCCACGCTAAGTTGGAGCACGATTGGCCACACCTCGGTTTCACCGCTCAGCACGACCGAGACGATCGCGAGGTACACCGCGATGAAGACATCCTCGACAACGGCGATGCCAAGCACGACCGGGGTTTCCTTGTTTGCCAGCCGACGCAACTCGATGAGCAGTTTCGTGATGATCGCGCTCGACGACATCGCCGTCATCCCCGCGATGATGAGCGCCTCGCGGGCACCCCAGCCGACGAACCAGCCGAACAGGAATCCGGTGCCCATGTTGATGGCTATGCGCGTGCCACCCGAGATGAGCAGACGCTTGGCGTTGCCGAAGAACTCCTCGGTGTCGAACTCGAGTCCGAGCGAGAACAGCAGAAAGATCAGCCCGAAGATCGCGATGAGTTCGACATCGGCGGGCTCAAAGTTAAGGAACGGGATCCACTCGAAGTTCGGGCTCGCGATGAGCCCGACGAACATGTAGATCGGGATCGCCGGCAGGCCGATGCGCTTGCCGAGCCGTCCGAGGCCGTAGGCGAGAACGAAGAGGATGCCGAGGGTGAGGAGTTCGACGCCCAGCCCGTCGGGGTGCACGGCCAGAGGCATCTCAGCCTCCGGGCGGCGCGGAGTGCTCCGCCGGGGCCTTGGTGAACTCCCCCGTGCGGAAGAACTGGAACGCCTTCGCCACCTTCTCGGGGGCCCCAGCCACGACGAGCGTGTCGCCCGGGAAGACCTTGAAGTCGTCGTCGGGCGCCGGGTTCGTCGACTCGCCGCGCACCACCGCAACGACAGTGACGCCAGGCATGCCCTTCGTCGTCAGCGAGCCGAGCTGCTGCCCCGCGATGTGGTGGTCGTAGTCGACAGCGAACCAGTCGATGCTCAGCCCCGGGATTCGGTCCATGCCCGACAGCGACTCGGTGATGCGCGTACCGCCGAGCAGCTCCGCCAGAGTGTGGGCCTCGTCTTCGTCGAGCCGCAGCGACACCTTGCGGCTGTCGCCGTCTTCGGCATCCTCGAACGTGATGAGGTCGCTGTGCCCCGACCGGTGCGTGATCACCCCGACCTTGCCGCCGTCATCTGTGACGAAGGTGTGCAGCACCCCGACCCCGGGGAGCTTGACCCGCCTGACATCGACCATGTTCCGAGTCTACGAGCGTACGACTCAGACGATGTCGGGGGCCCCGAGCCGCACCCGGTCGGCCGAGGCGTCGTCAGGCTGCTCCTGGCTCGCCCGTTCCGCCTCGACGCGGCCGAGGTAGCGCGCCACCTCGTGCTCGATGCGGGCGGCATCCCAACAGAGCGCCTCACCCATCAGCGCCGCCGCGACCGGGGCCGCCGCGATGCCGCGGTCCCATGCTTCGATCGAGATGCGCGTGCGGCGGGCGAGTACGTCATCCAGATGCAGTGCGCCCTCGTGCGTCGCGGCGTAGACGACCTCCGCGCCGATGTAGTCGTCGGCGCCGGGAAGCGGGTCGGCCAGCTCCGGGCGGGAGCGGATGAGGTCGAGCAGCTCGTCGGTCATCACGCCGTAGCGGTTCAGCAGGTGCTCGACGCGCACGCGGTGCACCCCGTAGGCCTGCGCGATCTTGTGGCGCTTGTTCCACGCCGCCTCGTAGCCTTCGGCGCCGAGCAGCCCGATGTTCTCGGTGACACTCTCGGAGATCGACCCGTCGAGCGCGCGCACGGCTTCGTCGACGGCATCCTTCGCCATCACGCGGTAGGTCGTCCACTTGCCGCCGGCCACGACCACGAGCCCCGGGACGCTGTGCGCGACGATGTGCTCGCGGCTCAGCTTGCTCGTCTCGTCGCTCTCGCCGGCGAGCAGCGGCCGCAGCCCCGCGAACACGCCCTCGACGTCATCCCGGGTGAGTTTCGTCGCGAGCACCGAGTTGACGTGCTCGAGCAGGTAGTCGATGTCGGCTGCCGTGGCTGCGGGGTGCGCCTTGTCGAGATCCCACGTGGTGTCGGTCGTGCCGATGAGCCAGTGCCGGCCCCACGGGATCACGAACAGCACACTCTTCTCGGTGCGCAGCAGCAGCCCGAGCTTGCTCTGGAACCGGTCGCGCGGCACCACCAGGTGCACGCCCTTCGACGCCCGCACCTTGAACTGGCCGCGCTCGCCGACCATGGCCTGCGTGTCGTCAGTCCACACGCCGGTCGCATTCACGACCTGCTTGGCGAGGATCTCGAACTCCTCGCCGGTCTCCTTGTCGCGCGCCTTCACGCCGGTCACACGCTGCCCCACCTTGAGGAACCCGATCACCTCGACCCGGCTCGCGGCATGCGCACCGTAGAAGCTCGCCGTGCGGGCGAGAGTCGCGACGTAGCGCGCGTCATCCACCTGCGCGTCGTAGTAGGTGAGACCACCCGTGAAGGCATCGGGATGCAGGCTCGGCGCCGCACGCAACAGTTGCCGCCGCGTGAGGTGACGGTGATGCGGCACACCCGGGGGTCGCATCCCGGTGTACGAGAACGCGTCGTAGAGCAGCATCCCCGCGCCGACGTAGGCGCGCTCGACGAAGCCCTTCGTGAGCGGGTACAGGAACCGCACCGGCTTCACCAGGTGCGGGGCGAGCCGCTGCAACAGCAGGCCGCGCTCGATGAGAGCCTCGCGCACCAGCCGGAAGTCGAGCTGCTCCAGATAGCGGATGCCGCCGTGCACCAGTTTGCTGCTCCGGCTGGAGGTACCCGACGCCCAGTCGCGGGCTTCGAGCAACCCGGTGCGCAGGCCGCGGGTCACCGCGTCGAGAGCCGCGCCCGTGCCGACGATGCCCCCGCCGATCACCAGGATGTCGAGCTCCTTCGCGCGCATGTTGGCGATCGCGGAGGCTCGCTCGTCGGGGCCGAGGCGGTTGGAGCGGGTGACGGTCTTTCGGGGAATCATGCTCAGCCTTGGTGGTAGGGGGCGATGACGACCTCGACGCGCTGGAACTCCTTGAGGTCGGAGTATCCGGTCGTCGCCATCGAACGGCGAAGCGCGCCGATCAGGTTCATGCGACCGTCGGCGGTGTCGGCGGGGCCGAACAGCAGCTTCTCGAGCGGCGCGACCGTTCCGACCTCGACGCGGTGCCCGCGCGGGAGCTCCGGATGCCGTGCCTCCGATCCCCAGTGCCAACCGCAGCCCGGCGCCTCCTCGGCGCGCGCCAAAGTCGAGCCGAGCATCACGGCGTCGGCACCGACCGAGATCGCCTTCACGATGTCGCCGCTCGTGCCGAGGCCGCCATCCGCGATGACATGCACGTAGCGTCCACCGGACTCGTCGAGGTAGTCGCGGCGTGCGCCCGCGACATCCGCCACCGCTGTCGCCATCGGGGCGTGGATGCCGAGGCTGCTGCGCGTGGTCGACGCCGCGCCCCCGCCGAAGCCGACGAGCACACCCGCGGCGCCCGTGCGCATGAGATGCAAGGCCGCCGTGTATGTGCTCGCTCCGCCCACGATGACCGGAACATCCAACTCGTAGATGAACTTCTTCAGGTTCAGGGGTTCTACGCCCTTGCTCACGTGCTCGGCGCTCACCGTGGTGCCGCGGATCACGAAGAGGTCGACACCGGCGTCGATCACGGTCTTGTAGTGCTCCTGCGTGAGCTGCGGGCTGAGCGCCGCGGCGACCGGAACCCCGGCCGCCCGAATCTCTGCGATGCGCGACTTCAACAGGTCGGGCTTGATCGGCTCGGCGTAGATCTGCTGCAGCCGAGTGGTGGCGCCCTCCGCCTTCAGCCCGCAGATCTCCTTCAGAACCTTGTCGGCATCCTCGTAGCGGGTCCAGACGCCCTCGAGGTCGAGCACACCGAGGCCGCCGAGCTTGCCGATCGCGATCGCGGTGGCGGGGCTCACCACGGAGTCCATCGGCGCCGCCAGCACCGGGATGTCGAAGGTGAACGCGTCGATCGTCCACGAGACGCTGACGTCGTGCGGGTCACGCGTGCGCCGACTCGGCACGATCGCGATGTCGTCGAACGCGTAGGCCCGTCGCGCGCGCTTGGCCCGCCCGATCTCGATGTCGCTCACCGCGCCAGCCTACCGGCGGGCGCCTTCGGGCTGTGGTCAGGCTGGGGTCGGGCTGCGGTCAGGCGCCGAGCAGAAGCAGCACGTGGTACAGCACGTAAACCGGCCAGACCGCCGCCTGCAGCAGACCGAGGACGACCGACCAGAACCCGCCGTCCGACTGCGAGATGAAGTAGATCGCCGCACCGATGTACGCCATCACGAAGACGACGCCCCACGGACCCGCCTTCTCGACCACGCGAACGCGGCCATCTGAGCCCGTCATCACGCCACCGCCTCGGTCGTCGCCGCGATCGCCGAGTCGGGCCTGCTCGGCTCGCACCAGTAGACGATCAGCACGATGAGGCCGGCGATCGGCAGCAGAATCCAGAACAGGTCGGTCCAGGCTCGACCGGCATCGCGGAGCCGACGCACGGCGACGGCGAGCGACGGCACGAGCACCGCGATCGACCACACCCCGGCAAGACTCGAGCCGACGGCGATGACACCCTCGGGGGTGGCGAGGTTGAGGGCCCCGAGAGCCGAACTGACGATCGCCGAGAACAGCGCCCACCACCAGTACTCGGAGCGGGTGGCACGCCCCGTGAAGTCCGCATACTTGCGGAACACCGTGACGATGGCGTCGCCGAATGACATCGGTGCGGCGACCGGTGTGGAAGCTGACATCATCTGACCCCTGTCTGCCCGCGTCGCGAAGCGACAGCAGTCAACCACGCGTCGTCGGTCGCCCCAAGGCCGAAGGTCCCGGAGTGGATTTCGCCGCGGCTGGAGCCGTGGGCTCGCGGCGGGGGAAACGACTCCCGCCCCGACGCAGCTACTCCCGCCGTGGCACCCCCGCGCCGATCAACAACCGCGACAGACGCGACAGGTCGACGACATCCGCCCACTCGATACGCACGATCGTCCACCCGAGGAGCCTCAAGCGAGCTTCGCGACGGCGCTGTTCCCGCAGCTTCGTCATCGGATAGCCGCCGTTGAACCGGGGGTCGCTGAACTTCGACTCCCCGTCGAACTCCCCGAGGATCCGAGCCTCCGGCCACGCGTAGTCGGCGACCATGAGCCCCTCGGCATCCCGCAACTCGAACTGCAATACCGGCGGCGCGAAGCCGGCCTCATGGATCCCGGCCCGCCCGCCCGACTCCCCGAAAGAGTCAGAGAGGTCGGTGGCAAACCCGACGACGGTCTCCAGATGGCGGCCGCCGATTCTCGGTGCGAGGCGCCGAAGCTCCGCGCGGAGCTCGTCGTGCGTGACGGCCTGTGGGTTCTTCCGCCACAATGCCCAGTCGACGGAAGCCACGGCATCCCGAAACGGAGTCTTTCGGGCGACGTCGAGTGCCGTGCGTGCCAGATCGGTCACGGTGAGTTCACCGATTTTGACGATGCGGGCCGACTCCGCCCCCACTGTCACCCGCCGCACACCTGGCTCGGAACGTCCGCCGCCGTGATGCCGGTCGAGAACTGTCACGTCATGCGGAAACGGGCCGAAGACGGGCATCCCCCACACGGCCGCGGCAGAGACGCCTGCGACGACGAACCCTTCGACGGCCTGCCGGGATGCGGCCGCCACTCGGGCAAGATGCTGGTCGCGATCCGACCACGACTCCCATCGTTCACGGGTGCAATAGGCGCCGCGTCTGAGTCGCACGAGCTCGCGGCGCTCATAGGCACGTCGAAGGGCGTGCAGGTCTCCGCCGAGCTTGCGCACCTCGGAGGTCAGGATCACTTCGGTCACTGCTGGGAGAACGTCCATTCGGCGACGCTCCCGCGTCTCCCGCCGACACGGTCGCGCCGGACCCGACCCTGTGGATGACTCGACCGACCCCGCGCCGGGGAGGGCGCCTTGCTGACCTCCCCGACGCCCACCCGGGCGCTCACGGCGGGAGACGACGTGTCGCCGCGGGAGTCGTTTCCCCCGCCGCGACGCCACGGCTCCAGCCGCGGCAGGTCGGAACCGTCAGCCCGTGTAGTTGGGCGCCTCGACGGTCATTTGGATGTCGTGGGGGTGCGACTCTTTCAGACCGGCGGGGGTGATGCGCACGAACTTGCCTCGCGCCTTGAGTTCGGGGATCGTGCGGGCCCCGACGTAGAACATCGACTGCCGCAGGCCGCCCATCAGCTGATACACCGTCGCGGCGAGTGAGCCTCGGTAGGAGACGCGGCCCTCGATGCCTTCGGCGATGAGCTGCGCGTCGGAGGGCACGTCGGCTTGGAAGTACCGGTCGCGCGAGTACGAGGTCTTCTTGCCGCGGTCGCTCATCGCCCCGATCGAACCCATGCCGCGGTAGTTCTTGAACTGCTTGCCGTTGACGTAGACCAGCTCGCCCGGGCTCTCGTCGGTGCCGGCGAGCAGCGAACCGAGCATGACGGTGTCGGCGCCGGCGACGAGCGCCTTCGCGATGTCGCCCGAATACTGCAGCCCGCCGTCGGCGATCACCGGGATACCGGTCTCGCGCGCGGCGAGCGACGCCTCGTAAACGGCGGTCACCTGCGGCACCCCGACCCCGGCGACGACGCGGGTCGTGCAGATCGAGCCTGGACCCACGCCGACCTTGATCGCGTCGGCTCCGGCGTCGATGAGCGACTGCGCGCCCGAGCGGGTCGCGACGTTGCCGCCGATGATGTCGATGGCGGCGAAGCCTTTGTCCCGCTTCAGCCGCCCGATGATTTCCAGCACCCCGGCTGAGTCGCCGTTGGCGGTGTCGACGACGATCACGTCGACCCCAGCGTCGCGCAGTGTCCCCGCGCGGTCCCAGGCGTCGCCGAAGAATCCGATGGCGGCGCCGACGCGGAGTCGACCGGCGTCATCCTTGGTGGCGTTGGGGTACTTCTCGCTCTTGTCGAAGTCTTTGACGGTGATGAGACCGCGCAGCATGCCCGAGTCGTCGACCAGGGGAAGTTTCTCGATCTTGTGCTGCGCGAAGATCGCGACCGCGTCATCCGGATCGATGCCGACCGGTGCGGTGATGAGCGGCATCTTCGTCATGACGTCGCGCACGAGCGTCGTCGACTTCTCGAACGGCGACACGAATCGCATGTCGCGGTTGGTGATGATGCCCACCAGCCGCCCGTCGCCTTCGATGACCGGAAGACCCGAAACCCGGAACTGCCCGCAGATCGCGTCGACTTCGGCGACCGTCGCCTCGGGCGTCGTCGTGACGGGGTTCGAGATCATGCCCGACTCGGAACGCTTCACCTTGTCGACGTGCGTGGCCTGGTCTTCGATCGAGAGGTTGCGGTGCAACACCCCGATACCGCCCTGGCGGGCCATCGCGATCGCCATGCGCGACTCGGTGACGGTGTCCATCGCCGACGACAGCAGCGGCGCGTACACGCTGATGCGCTTGGTGAGCCGGGATGCCGTCTCGGCTTCGCTCGGGATCACGTCGGTGTGACCGGGCAGCAGCATGACGTCGTCGTAGGTGAGTCCGACAAATCCGAACGGATCGGGCTGGTCCATGGTGTCCTCGCAGAACCGGAGAAATAGGGCAGGATGCGCACCCGGCTGCGTCGGTGAAGCCCGGTACTCGATGTTAACGGCTTGGACGCCCGGGAATTCCGCCCCATACTGGGCGGACCCGAATGTGTCGCCGAAACAAAGAGGCAACAATCCGGGGCTAGCGTCAATGCCGACGCGCATCCGGTCTCGGGCTGCGCTGCCGATCTTGGAGGTCACGTGTCCCTGGTCCGATCGGCGACTCCGGCGCATTCGCAGCGCCGCCGTCGCCTCGCGGGTGCCTTCGTCGCGGTGTTGGCCGGCCTCATCGGCCTCCAACTGCTCGCGCCGCTGGCCGCGCATGCCGACGAAGTCGACACCGACAAGTACCCGTACCGCGTCAGCGGCAACGTGCAGCTCGACAACGTGCCCCTCGAGGGCGTCGAACTGAACGTCGAAGGCAACGGAATCGACACCGACGTGGTGACGGATGCCGCGGGCCAATGGGCCGTCGGCGTCCCCGAGAAGAACGCCGACTACACGGTCACGCTCAACGAGGAGACGCTGCCCGAAGGCATCGCGGTCGTCGAGGAGGGCAACGACACTCCGAATATCAAGGAGGTCACCGTCGGAGCCGGTGGTCGTGTCACCGCCAACTACTTCATCGGCGAAGGCACCCGAAACGTCACCGGCTTCTTCGACGTCGTCGTCGAACGCGTCGTCAACGGGCTGAGCTTCGGCTTGATGCTCGCCCTTGCCGCGATCGGCCTCTCACTCGTCTTCGGCACGACGGGGATCTCGAACTTCGCCCACGCCGAGATGGTGACGTTCGGCGCGATCACTTCGTTCGTGTTCGCCAACCTGGCCGGCTGGCCGATTTGGCTGGCAATTCCGATCGCGGTGGTGCTGAGCGCCGCCCTCGGCCTCGGGCTCGACGTCGCCGTCTGGCGTCCGCTCCGCCGTCGACGGGTCGGCGTTGTGCAGCTCATGATCGTGAGCATCGGCCTGTCGCTGGCCCTGCGCTACGTGTACCAGTACTTCATCGGGGGCAACACTCAGCAACTGCCCGGTGCCACAGCCTCGCCGATCAACCTGTTCGGTTCCGTTTCGATGACGGTGATCGACATGGTGAGTGTCGTGATCAGCATCCTGGCGCTTCTCGCTTTCGCCGCCTGGTTGTTGTTCACCCGGATCGGCAAGGCCACCCGTGCGATCTCCGACAACCCGTCGCTCGCGGCGGCTTCGGGGATCGACGTCGATCGGGTCGTGCGCATCGTCTGGGTCATCGCGGGCGGACTCGCCGGGCTCGCCGGTGTGCTCTTCGCCTACTACCGACCGGGCCTGAAGTGGGACATGGGAAGCGAGATCCTGCTCCTGCTGTTCGCCGCCGTGACGCTGGGCGGCCTCGGGACGGCCTTCGGGGCCGCCGTCGGCGCGATCATCATCGGGCTCGTCGTCGAAGTGTCGACCCTGTGGATCCCGGCAGACCTTCGCTTCGCCGCCCCGCTCGTCGTGCTCATCGTCATCCTGCTGTTCCGGCCCCAGGGTATCCTCGGCCGCCGCGAGAGGATCGGATAACCCCCATGGACTGGCTTCAGATCCTCGAAAACACCGCGTCGTCGATCATCTCGCCGGCAACGATCGCCTACGCCCTCGCGGCGCTCGGCCTCGCCGTCCACTTCGGGTACGCCGGGCTGCTCAACATGGGTATCGCCGGGTTCATGGCACTCGGCGCCTACGGCTACGCGATCACGATCCTGACCTTCGGGCTGCCGTGGTACGTCGGCATTCTCGTCGGAATCATCGCGGCGCTGATCTTCGCGCTCATCCTCGGCATCCCGACCCTGCGGCTGCGCGGCGACTACCTCGCAATCGTCACGATTGCCGCGGCCGAGGTGCTGCGTCTGCTCTTCCTGACCTCGGCGTTCGACGAGGTCACCGGCTCGGCCGACGGCCTGAGCGGGTACCACACCGAGTTCCGGGCAAGCAACCCGATCCCGGCGGGGTCCTTCGGCTTCGGACCGTGGGTCTACAACGAAGTCGGATGGTGGGTACGCATCCTGGGCTTCATCGCCCTGGTACTGGCAGCCGTGGTCGTCTACCGCCTCGTCAACAGCCCGTGGGGTCGAGTGCTCAAAGGCATCCGCGAAGATGAGGATGCCGTGCGCTCGCTCGGCAAGAACGTCTTCGGGTACAAGCTCCAGGCGCTCATGCTCGGCGGCGGGATCGCGGCGCTCGGCGGCATCGTCTACGCCATGGACCGCAACGTGAACTCGGGCGTCTACGTCACCTCGCTCACGTTCTTCGTGTACACCGCCCTGCTCCTCGGCGGGGCGGCCACGGTCTTCGGCCCGCTGCTCGGTTCGGTCATCTTCTGGGTGATCCAAACGTTCCTCAGCAACCTGCTCCCGGCCATGGTGTCGGCCGACATCCTGCCGTTCATGACCTCGATCCAAGCGGCGACCGTTCGGTTCATCCTCACCGGTATCGCCCTCATGTTGATTGTCATATTCAGGCCGCAAGGCATCCTCGGCAACAAGAAGGAGCTGACCTTTGTCAAGTGACTCCTCACTCCACGCGCCGACCGCGCGCGCCAAGTCGACGGGCTTGCACGTCGGCGACGCCGTTCCGGGCGTCGCGAAGACCGACCCGATCCTCGTGGCCGACGCGGTGCGGCGCACCTTCGGTGGCCTGACGGCGGTCGACGTCGACCACCTCGAGATCCCGCGCAACGCGATCACCGCCCTGATCGGCCCCAACGGAGCCGGCAAGACGACGTTGTTCAACCTGCTCACCGGCTTCGACAAGCCCGACCAGGGCACCTGGACCTTCGAGGGAAACGGCATCTCGGGAGTTCCCGCCTACAAGGTGTCGCGACTCGGCCAGGTGCGCACGTTCCAACTGACGAAGGCCCTCGGGCTGCTCACCGTGCTCGACAACATGAAACTGGGCGCCAAGAGCCAGCGGGGCGAGGGCATCTTTGCGGCGCTCATCCCGGCTCTCTGGCGCACGCAGGACAGCGAGATCGAAGAACGCGCCATGGTGCTGCTCGAGAAATTCAAACTCGACACCAAGAAGGACGACTACGCCGCCAGCCTGTCCGGCGGTCAGCGGAAGCTGCTCGAAATGGCTCGCGCCCTGATGAGCGAACCATCGCTCGTGATGCTCGATGAACCGATGGCCGGCGTGAACCCCGCGCTCACCCAGTCGCTGCTCGAGCACATCCTCGATCTGAAAGACCAGGGGATGACGGTGCTGTTCGTCGAACACGACATGCAGGTCGTTCGCCACATCGCCGACTGGGTCGTCGTGATGGCGGAAGGCAAGATCGTCGCGGAAGGCGACCCCGCCACGGTGATGAAGAATCCCGCCGTCGTCGACGCCTACCTCGGGGCCCACCAGGAACTCGACCTCGGCATCGTCACCGGGCGGTACCACCCCGACGAAGCCGACCCGACGACCGACGCGAAAGCCTCGCTCTCGGCCGATGCCGACGCGATCGTCGCCGCCGGAGCAGAAGAGGAGGACGCCAAGTGAGTGTCGCCACGACCACCACCACCGTCGTCGAGGTCATCGACGTCGTCGCGGGCTACCTCCCGGGCGTCAACATCCTCAACGGCTGCTCACTCATCGCCGAGCAGGGCGAGCTGATCGGCATCATCGGTCCGAACGGCGCCGGCAAGTCGACCCTGCTGCGGGCGATCTTCGGCCAGGTCAAT
>CAZCEE010000049.1:0-11642 GCA_964497165.1 uncultured Schumannella sp.
AGTCAAAGACGTGACGCGCGCCACGTTGGCAGGCGACGCGCGTCACGTCGGCACTAGCCGAGCGGCCTGCCGCCTCGGCGGTTCGGTGGCTCGATCGGCGCGGCGTCGACGAACGTGCGGGCCAGCACCTGTCCATCGGCACCGGCGAGCCAGAGCAGGAGTCGCGCCGGGTGCCCGGGCGGTGGCACGGTTACCGAAACCCCCGGACTCAGTGTGAAGGGTGCGGCGTCGAGCGCATCCGATTCGGCGTCAGCTGAGGGCGGTATCGACGGGAAGGGCCGGCCCGCCGATGTCCATGCCGCGCGAACGGTACCGGTGACCGAGCGGGTGCCGTGATGCGACACCCGTACCACCAGCTCACGCGGCTCGGTCGGAACCTCGATGTCGGCACCCGCACACCTGGGCACGACATCGACGACGAGCACGGTGTCGGCGTTGATATGCGCCGGGTCGAGCCCGCCCCAGTCTTTGGGTCGACGCTCGGCATCGAACAATCCCGCCATCTCGTGTTCGACATCGGCGAGTTCGGTGTAGACGTACCCCGCGAAGCGGTCGTGCCGACGCAGCTCCTGGGTTTGCCACCTCAGGTGCCACGCGCGTTCAAGGCTCGTGAAGCCTGCGCCGTATTCGCTGTTGACGATCGGCACGCCGTGTCGTGGAAACCCCGCCGAGCCGTAGAAGCTCTTGTCGACGACGAAGTCGGGTCCGAGTTTCACCGGAAAGTCCTCACGCTCCCCCGCGGCTAGCGCGGCGACGTTGGCAGCCCACGCCGCCGGATCCTCGTCGTAGTAGTGCCAGTCGACGAGGTCGGTGCGCACGTGTGCCCAGCCGGAGTTCTCGACGATTGGCCGTGAGGAATCAATCGCCCGCAGCGCGTCGTACGCATGTACCGCCGCAGCGGCGCGTTCCGGGCTGCCGGGGATGTCCCAGTCGAGACCCCACTCCTCGTTGTAGAGCCCCCAAATCACGATCGACGGGTGGTTGCCGTCGCGTTCCACCATGGGCGAGAGCTGCGCCTCGAACGCCGCCGCCGCCGCGGAGCTGAACCTGCTCGGACAGGCTGGCTCCGCCCAGACGAGCATGCCCATCCGGTCGGCGCGATCGAGCCAGCGCGGCTCTTCGAACTTGAGGTGTTTGCGCACCAGGTTGTAGCCCAGTTCTCGCGCGAGATCCAGGTCGCGCAGCAGCGCCGCATCGTCAGGCGCGGTGAGCCCGGTTTCGGGCCAGTAGCCCTGGTCGAGCACCCCGCGCACCACGAACCGCTCCCCGTTCAGAAAGAGCTGCTCACCACGCGTCTCGATGCGACGCAGGCCCGCAACGACGACGACGCGATCAGTGGATGCGCCCGACCCCGTCTCGAACTCGAGCCCATAGAGGTGCGGATGATCGGGAGACCAGGTGCGCGGCTCGACGAGCGCAAGTCGACCGCGCACCCGACCATCGGCGTCGGCGACGAGCGCGACCCGTTCCCCCGCGTCGGAGCCCTCCACGACGCGGACGCGCACTTCGGCCCCCGCCGGAGCGTCGCCGGCGACCCGCCCCTCGAACTCGAACGCCTTAAGGGAGTCGCCGCGCACGGCGATCGTCGCCAGATAGCTCCGACCGCGGGCCTCGAGCCAGACACTCTGCCAGATACCCGACGTGGGCGTGAACGAGACTCCGTCGTAGTCGTCACGCGGGATCGACCGCTGCTTGCCGTGCGCGATCGCGCGCTTATCGGCGGGCGCTTCCACCTCGACGACGACCTCGGCGGGCACGCCGGGAGTGAGCCGGTCGGTCACGTCGAACTCGAACGAGGTCGAACCGCCGATGTGCTCGCCGACGCGCACCCCGTCGATCGACACGACGGCGCGGTGATGAACCGCTCCGAAACACAGCGCGATGCGGGCATCCGTCCATTCGACCGGAACCGTGACGGAGCGTCGATAGCGTGCGTTCTCGAGCCAGGTGCGCCCGACGCCCGACGCCGGGGTCTCCCAGGCGAAGGGCACGACGATCTCGGCCGCGCCATCCTCGCTCTCGAAATCCCAGGTGCCGTTGAGGGTGAGCCAACGATCTGACCGATCGCGATCAGGACGCGGGTACTCAGGTTTGGGCACGGCGGTCATGCGGGTGGAGCCTTTCGAGTCGGGTCGGAGCATGGTCAGCCCTTCACGCTTCCGGCGAGGATGCCGTTGATGAAGTGCCGTTGGAAGACGATGAAGACGATGAGGAGTGGCACGAGCGCGACCGAGGCGGCGGCGAGCAGTTCGCCGGTCACCGTCGCGTAGTCCGCCCCGATCTTGTTGCCGGTGATCGTCTGGGCGAGGGTCGAGAGCATCACCTGGAGTGTCGCCATGCGTTCAGAGCTCGCGATCACGACCGGCCAAACGAAGTCGTTGTAGATGTTCATCACCGTGAGTACGGCAAGCCCCGCAAGCCCGGGCCGGATAACTGGCACGACGATGCGCCAGAAGATCCCGAACTCGCCGCAGCCGTCAACGCGCGCCGCGTCAAGCAGCTCATCGGGCACAGCGGCGATGACCTGACGCATCCAAAAGATCGCGAACGCGTCGACCGAACCGGGGAGGATGAGCGCCTGGTAGGTGTTCACCCAGCCGAGCTCCTTCATCTCCAATAGCAGCGGGATGATCAGCACGATCGTCGGCAGCATGAGGGTGACGAGCACGGCGCCGAAGATCAGGTTCTTACCCGGGAAGTCGTACTTAGCGAAGGCGTACGCGGCGAGCGGGGCGAAGAAGAGCGTGATCGCCCCCTTCACAACGAGCACGATTCCGGTGTTGAGGAACCCGAGACCGATGGGTACGTCGTTGAACATCTCGGTGTAGTTGTCGAGCGTGAACGTCGTCGGGTCGAACACAAGTGGATTCCGGATGATGTCGATCGCCGGCTTGAACGCCGAGAGCAGGGCCCATGCGACGGGGGCCAGGAAGCCGAGGGTCAGCAACAGGAGGAAGAGCTGCGTCCCGATCTCGGGGAGTGCACGACGGCGGCTGGGAGTTTGGGGCGCGGTCATCGTCAGTCCTTCGCCCGCAGGAGTCGCACGAAGACGAGCGACAACGCCATCACGATGATCACCAGCAGGAACGAGTTCGCCGCCCCGGTGCCGAGGTCGCCGCGGGTGATGTGGTTGTAGAGGTAGTAGCCCGCTGTTGTCGTGGAGCTGTACGGGCCGCCCTGCGTCACTACGTAGGGCTCAGCGAACATCTGGAACACCGCGAGCGTTTGCAGCACGACCGCGAACATGATCGTGCGGCGAATGAGAGGCACCGTGATGCTCCACAGCTGCCGGCGGCGAGAAGCGCCATCGAGGGCCGCCGCCTCGTAGACGTTGCCGTCGATCGCTTGCAGACCGGAGAGCAGGATGATGACGATGAAGCCGGTCGTCTTCCAGAGGAAGAGCAGTGCCAGGGTCGGCTTCGCCCACTCGCTCGTCGTCAGCCAACCGATGTCGGGCAGACCGACGAGACTGAGTGCGCCGTTGATCGCCCCGTAGTTCTGGTCGAACAGCACGACCCAGATCTGTGCGATCGCCACGAGGGGCGTTACGAACGGCACGATGAACGCCGTGCGGTAGAACGACCGGAAGCGGGTCTTCGCGTTATCGAGCAGCACCGCGACGAGCAGCGCGATCAAGAGCTGCACGGGCACGATGAGCAGCCAGAGCACGCCGGAGTTCGCCATCGACGACCAGAAGCCCGGGCTCGTCAGCAGGTAGGTGTAGTTGTCGAGCCCCACCCACTGCGCGCTGCCCGCCCCCCGCCAGTTCGTGAACGACAGGCGGAGTGTGAACAGCATCGGGTAGACGCTGAAGGCTCCGAAGACCGCCACGAACGGCAGGACGAACACGTACGGCGCAAGCCGGCGGCGCAGCGGGAAGCGTGCGGCTCCCCGTCGCGGCCCGGGGGCCGGACGCACCGTCTCAGGCGCGATCATGGCGGTCATCGGATCATCCTTCTCAGGGTGCGGCGTTACTGCCGGTCGACCAGGTTGGTCTGGATGTCGGCAGTCGAGGTCGAGATCACCTCAGCCGGAGTCATGTCCCCGTCGAGCATCCGCTGAATGTTGTTGCCGAGGTAGTCGACGGCCCCCGCCCACCAGACGGGGGTCGGCACGCTGCCCGGGATCTCGGCGCCGGCCTCGGTCGCGACGGCCCAGAGGTCCTGGCCGCCGAGCGAAGCGAGGGGCTCGAACAGCGGGTTCGACGGGTCGGCTGCCGGAAGGTACGACGGGATCGAGGTGTTGAGCCCGCCCGGGTAGACCTCGTTCGGGCCGTAAACCGCCGTGTAGCCGGCCTCGTCGAACATCAGGAACTCGTAGAACAGCCAGGCGAGCTCGGAGTTCTCACCCTCCTTGGGCAGGATGAACGACGCACCACCCATCGCCCCGCTGCGAGCGCCGCCCTCTTCCCACGCGGGGAGCGGCATCGCCCGCCAGTCGCCCGACGTCTCCGGCAGTAGCTGCTCAGTCGCGAAGTCGAACCAGATCGCCCAGGGGTAGAAGACCTGCTGACCGGACTCGAGCGTGGCGATGTCGGTCGGGCCGAGGTATTCCGCGCGGGTGCCGAGTCCCTCCTGCGACACGGTGTCGAGGAAGCCGAGGATCTGCTCGTATTCCGGGGAGTCGAGGCGCAGCTCGCCGTTCTCATCGGCGATGCTGGTGCCGAGTTGACTCGCGTACATCTCCAGCTGAAGCTGGCCGAGGAACGCGCTCTGCTCGAGGTGGATCGGACCCGAACCGGGGACAGCCGCCTGGTAGGCGCGCGCCGCGTCGAGCAGATCGTCATAGGTCTCGATGCCGTCGACGTCAACGCCCGCTGCATCCAGAGCCGTTGCGTTGTAGAACAGAAGGCCCGGGTCGAGGTCGAACGGCACGCCGTAGACGCCGCCGTCGAGCGAGTTCACGTCGACCTTTTGCGGCGCGATGTCCGCGAGGTACGGATCGAGAACGTCGCTCAGATCCCAGAGGTGGTCAGCGAAGCCCGCAACGAGGGAGTCATCGAGGAAGACGCCGTCGGGAACATCGGTGCCAGTGATGAGGGTGTTCTGGAGCTTGCCACCGATGTCGACCGCCTCATGGTTGACGACGATGTCGGGGTACTTCTCATTGAACGCCTCGATCGCAGCGTCGAAGACCTCGAAGAGGTCGCCTTCGCGATCCCAGATGGTGATCTCGCCCGAGGGCGAGTCGTCGGTGGGCGCTTGCAGCCGGGTCGAGTCGGCTTGATTGTCGGAGCCGATCGAGGGGCCGCAACCGGCGAGCCCGACCGTGACAAGAGCCGCTGCGCCGAGGGCGCCGAGGCGGGTTGAACTGCGGAACAGATGCATGGGGACACTCCTTTGTGACATGGCGCCCGTGAGGGGTATCGAACCACCGCATGAATGGATCGCGGCCCGGGCGCCGCCGTTTGCCAACGTATGCAAACTATAGCGCGCATTTGCACACGTTGCAAACGCTAGGCTGAACCCACTGTTGAGTTGACGGGAAGGATGCCAGTGCCTGCCACGTTGCGCGATGTCGCCGAGCGCGCCCAGGTGTCGATTCGCACCGTCTCGAACGTCGTGAGCGGCTATACACACGTGAGCGAACGGATGCGCGAGCGCGTCCTCGCGGCGATCGACGAACTCGACTACCGACCCAATCCGGTCGCCCGAACGCTGCGTACAGGACGCACCGGTTTGCTCGCGCTCGTCGTCCCCGAGATCGACGTCCCCTACTTCAGCGAGCTCGCGCGCGACGTCATCAACGCTGCAGCCGAACTCGGCTACCGAGTCATGATCGATCAAACCGGGCACGACCACGAACGCGAGCGCGATCTCCTGACCGGGGCCGACCGCACGATGCTCTTCGATGGGATCCTCTTCAGCCCCCTCGTGACCAAGGCTGAGCTCCTCGAGATGAACGGACGCAGCTCCATGCCGATCGTGATGCTCGGCGAACACGACTTCGACGGTCGCTACGACCACGTCGCGATCGACAACGTGCGAGCCGCGCACGATGCGACCCGGCACCTGGTCGAACTCGGGCGCACCCGCATCGCCGCGCTCGGCGCGCAGCCCACCGAAAGCTACGCCACCCCGCAGCAGCGCACGGCTGGCTACGAGGCGGCGCTCCGCGAGGCAGGTCTCGAACCCGACCCGTCGCTCCTGCAGCCTGCGGAACACTATCGCCGCGCCGACGGCTACGCGGCGGCGGCGGCGCTGCTCGCCCGAAACCCGCGGCCGGATGCGATCTTCTGCTATTCCGACCTGCTCGCAATGGGCGCATTGCGCGCCGCCTTCGACGCCGGCCTACGCGTGCCCGACGACGTCGCCATCATCGGCATCGACGACATCGAGGAAGGGCGCTACTCGCGTCCCAGTCTCAGTACCGTGTCGCTCGACACCCCCTTCATCGCCCGCGAAGCTGTGGCCCGCATTGCGGCACGCATCGAGAACCCCGACGCTCCGGCCGAGGAGGTCGTCGCTCCCCACGCGCTCCTCGCGCGAGAGAGCACGCTCGGCCCCGGGAGCTGACGGCAGGGTCGGGCGGTTGAACTCCGACCCTGCCGCCCGTCGTCATCCGACCGAGCTCACGGCCATGTCCCGCCAGCTCGCCGTCGTGTAATGCGACCGCATGCCCGGGGTTCCGGCCGACTGGCAGTTCGCAACCGTCTGCGTGATGGTCGTCGCAGCCGCCGAGAGATCCGCCGGCCGCGTCGTCACCACGAAGTCGCACCCGTCGACCGCGATCGACATGTGGTACCAGACCCCCGTCGAGACCGCGCCGGTGACCGAGGTGCTTGCGATTCCGGTCCACCCGTTGTTCTGAAACCCGAACACGAGGGTGTCGGTCGTGGAGTCGATCCCTGCGTAATAGCCGGTGTGCGCATCCGCTCCAGTCGACGGATTCGTCACCCGACTGAGAAGACCAGCTTGCCCAGCGGAGTCGAGACGCACGTCGGCCTCGACTCGATAGTCGGTCCAGGATGGGTGGCCCCAGAGGCTTTTCGAACCCGCGACGCTCGTGGTGACGCTCACGACACCGTCACCCCCGACCCAAGTTCCGCCATACTCGGCGAACCCGTTGGGGGTGAGGTCGACCTCACGCCAGCTCGCGCTCGTGTAGTGCGCGCGGAACCCGAACATCCCTGTCGCCGCGCACGACGTCACCGTTTCGGTGATCGTTGTCGCGGCTGACGACAGGTCGACTGGTTGCACGCTGATGGCAAAGACGCATCCCTCGACAGCGACGCGGAGTCGGTACCACACCCCGGTCGACACTCCACCGGTTACAGGCTCGGTCGCGATGCCGGTCCAGTTGTGGTTCTGTCTGCCGAGCACGAGCTCGTCGGTGGCTGATTCGATCCCGATGTAGTAGCCGGAGTGTGCGTCAGCTCCCACATCCGGATCCGTGGCCCGCACCAGCAAGCCAGCTTGCCCAGCAGAGTCGAGCCGCACCTCCGCCTCGAAGACGCCGTCAGCCCAACCCGTCGACCCGAAAAGCGCCTTCGCCCCGGCGACGCTCGCGGTCTGAGCGAGTACGCCCGAGCCGGTGGTCCAGGTACCGCCGTACTCGGCGAAACCCTGCTTGGTGCTCGATGCGAAACTCGGCACCGCGTCGACCTGGCCGAGACTGGACGAGCCGATACGGATCTCGCATTGGTTGCCAGCGCCAGCGATCCACGTGCCCGCGAGGTAGAGCAGCGTCTCACCGTTTTCGCTCGGCAAGATGGGTGAGCTGTAACCGGGGCACGAGGGTTCCCCGGTGTTGTAGCCGCCGGTCGGATCGATCGTGAGCGGCGCCGTGAGTTCGACCCAGTCGCCTGAGCCCATCGTCGTGTTGGCGAAGACCACGCGACCCGACTCCGGTTGCACGGCGTAGCTTCCCGTGCTGCCAGTCACGACGCGTTGCCCCGAGATCAGAACCGTGCCATTCGGGCCGCCCGCGGGAGTCCACGCCAGGTAGGGCGTGTGCAACAGCTGGCGTCCGTCCGCGGTCTCGACAAGTTCGCCCGGGTCGCTCGCAGTTCCCCAATCGAGCCCATCGTCGCTCGTCTTCACGTATACCTGGCACGCGTGGTCAGGGTCGGTCGCATCGCGGCACATCTCGTAGCTCATGAGGTAGCTGCCGTCGGGAAGCTGCACGATTGTCTGCATTCCCGGTCGCGCGAGGTTGTCGGAAGGGAAGGCGACGTCTTGGGTGATCGAACCCGACCACGACGACCCGCCGTTCGTCGACACGTAGTGACCGATGATCTGGTTGTTCGTCGCGCCGCTCGACGGGCGCTCGTCGCTGATGAAGCAGGCGAGCGTGCCGTCCTGGGTCTGCACGAACCAGGGCTCCCATATCCCGTGACCCCAGCTGTTCGGTTCGCCTGACGTCGTCGTGCAGGTCGACAAGTACGACCAGCTCGATCCCTGGTTGGTGCTGCGGAACACCTCGACCTTCTGAGCGGTGTAGTCGCCGACATCCCAGGCGGTGCCCGCCGCGAGGATGTCGCCGGCGGTGAGGCCGTTGGCCGTGTAGGGAACCTCGTAGAGCACAGGCGCCTCGATGTCCCAGCCGGAGGTGTTCGACGTCACCGTTGAAACGTGGCTCCAGCTCTGCCCGCCGTTCGTGCTGCGGTAGATCGGCAGGTTCGTCGGCGCGCCTTGGAATCGCTTGGCGAAGGTCGCGAGCAGGGTGTCGTTCGAGCTGCCGTCGTTCTCGATCCGGATCAACCGGGGATAACTCGCGTCGGCATCCGGATACGTCGTGAGGTTCGGGCTGAAGAAGACCGTTCCGTCGGCAACCGCAGTCACGGATGCGGGGATCGCCACGATTCCGGCGGCGAGGATCGTCGCCGCGATCCCCATGCTGAGTGTTCGTCTCACGTTGCTGCCTTTCGTCGGAGGCGACGCCGCCGACGTGACACGCCGTGCGACATCGCAACAGTTTGCCAACGTATGCAAACCCTACGACGGGAAACCCGAGAGGGCAACCCCACTTACCGCTGCAACCAGGCGATCACGGCGAGCACGCGGCGGTGATCGGTGCCCGAGTCCTCGAGCGCGAGCTTCGCGAAGATCGACGTGACGTTCTTCTCGACCGCCCCCACCCCGATGAACAGGGCCTCGGCGATCGCGGCATTCGTGCGACCCTCGGCCATGTGCTGCAGCACCTCGCGCTCCCGCGGCGTGAGCGTCGCCAGCGGATCGTGGCGTCGGCCGATCAGCTGCGCCACCACCTCCGGGTCGAGCACCGTGCCGCCGTCGGCGATGCGGTCGATCGCATCCACCAACTCCGCAAGCGACGCGACCCGATCCTTCAGCAGGTAGCCCACTCCCCCTGTGCCCGAGCCGAGCAGCTCCTGCGCGTAGGCGACCTCGACATACTGCGACAACAAGAGGATGCCGGCGCGCGGCACCAGCGACCGCAACCGGATCGCGGCGCGCACCCCCTCATCGCGGAACGTCGGCGGCATCCGCACATCCAACACCGCCAGGTCGGGGTCGAGCGCCTCGACTTCGGCGAGTAGGGAGTCGGCGTCGCCGAACGACCCCACCACCTCATGCCCGGCCTCGACCAGCACCCGCACGAGACCCTCGCGCAGCAGCACCGAGTCATCGGCAACGACAACCCGCAGTCCGCTCACGTGTTCCATTGTGGTGGTTGGTTTCGACACGCCCGCTACGCGGGCTGTTCGACCAACGGGGTGGGGAGCGGGAGGTGGGCGGTGACGACCGTGGGGCCGCCCTTCGGGCTCGAGATGTCGAGGGTGCCGCCCTGGCCGAGTACGCGTTCCTGGAGGCCGGCGAGACCGTGCTCGGGAACCGCCTTCGCCCCACCGCGGCCGTCGTCGGTCACCGTGACGTCGAGCCAGGTCTCGACACGCCCGCTCCGCGGGCTACTCGACCCAAGGGTCTCCTCCGTGTCGGGCAGGCGACGCAGGTCGATCCGCAGATCGATCGCCGTGGCGCCGCTGTGCTTCACCGCGTTGGTGAGACCTTCGACGGCGATGAAGTAGGCGTTGCGTTCCAACTCGGTCGGCAGGTCGGTGCCCGCGGGCAGCGACGACACCACCCGCACCGTGACGGCGCTGCGCACCGCGAGTGATTCGAGCGCGGCAACGAGACCCCGGTCGAGCAGGATCGGCGGCGCGAAACCGCGTGACAGCGCCCGAAGCTCCTCGAGGGCGTCCTTCGACTGCTGGCGAGCCTCCTCGAGCAGGCGGCGGGCGGCATCCGGATCGGTGTCGAGCTGCCGCTCGGCCGCCGCAATATCCATCTGCAGGCGCACCAGCCGCTGCTGCGGACCGTCATGGATGTCGCGCTCCAGCCGCCGCAACGCGGTGCCCTCCGCAGCGACCGCGGCCGACCGCGACTCGGTCAGCGTCGCGACCTCCTTCTCGAGGGCATCCGTGCGGAACGCACCGAGCAGCCCACGGGCCACGCCCCAGTGCATCCAGGTGAGACCGCGCGTCACAAACGGCAGCGTCGCCGTGAAGATCAGACCGACGACGAGCCACAACAGCGAGTCGAAGAGCAGCGGGTCGAACTGCCCGCCGAGGCCGAGCACCCGATCGGCCACCCAGCGCGAGACATAGAAGTCACGGTCGCCGTCCGGAACGAACCCCACCCAGATCCACCCAGTGATGCCGCCGAGCGCGACCGAGAACCAGACAACCGCGATCGTGAACGAAATCGTCGTGACGATGAAGTTCACGAGCATCGTCCACACCAGGTACAGCCAATAGTGGCCGTTCGCGAACAGTGCCTTCAGCCAGCCGAGGAACCCGGTCTTCGCGGTGCGGTCGTTCCAGTCGGGGCGCGGGATGGCCGGCCGCCCCACCCAGCCGAGCAGCCCCAACTCGACGGCGCCCGCCCCGCGCGCGAGGTAGAGCGCGCCGACCAGGAACAACACCCCGAGGAAGAACGTCGCGAGCGTGCCGGCGGCGGCAGAAAACAGCCCGATACTCAAGGCGAACATCACCACCCCGATCGGGAAAGCGATGAACAAGAAGAGCAACTCTTTGGGCACCCCGGCCCACAGCCGCAGGTACAGCGGGCGGGTCGCGGTGCGAGGGGCGTCTGTGCTCATGGTCGTCTCCATTGTTGCGGGCATGACTCAACCCTCGCGACGTGAGCCGCCGGGGGGCATCATGCCCGCATCCCGAACCGGGTAGGGATAGCCCCCGCACGCACCTGCCACGAAATGAGGTCAGGCTCAACTCCCTTGCGGAACACACCCTCATGACTAGCGTGGAGACATGACCGACGTGAAGACAGTCCCCACCAGCGCCATCGACCCCGACGTCACCGCGGGAGTCGCCCAATTCCTCGAACCCGTCGTCATCGACCTCGAAGCCATGGTCGTCGACACCAAACAGGCCCACTGGCATGTGCGCGGCGCCAACTTCCAAACCATCCACGAACTGCTCGACACCCTCGTCGCCCACGTGCAGGACTATGCCGACACCGCCGCCGAACGCGTCGTCGCCCTCGGCCTCCCCATCGACGCCCGCCTCGCCACCGTCGCCGCCAAAACCACCGTGCCGCCCCTCACCGTCGGCTTCCAGCAGACCGACAAAGTCATCCCCGAAGTCATCGCCCAAATCGACGCGACCCTCAAGAGCGTGCGCACCGCCATCGACGAACTCGCCGAACTCGACCCCGCATCCC
>CAZCEE010000050.1:0-11629 GCA_964497165.1 uncultured Schumannella sp.
GACCGTGCTGCTCGTGCTGCGCGACCCCGCCGCGGCCGTGGTGCGCGGACCGCGCACGTCGGGCGAGACCGAGGTGCGGGCGGAAGTCGTCGGGCTGTGGGCGACGCTCGCCGCGCAGCGGAACGTGCTGCTCACCCTGGGCTTCGGCTCGGCGATCCTCTCCGGGTTGCGGCAGGTGCGCCAAGTGGTGCTGCCCGTGTGGGCGATCAGCATCGGCCTCGACGAGGCGACGACGTCGCTGGTGATCGGCGTCGCTGCCGCGGTGGATTTCTCGCTGTTCTTCCTCGGCGGCTGGATCATGGACCGCTTCGGTCGACTGTGGACGATCCTGCCCTGCGCCCTCGGGCTCTCCGTCGGACTCATCGCCCTCGCGTTCACCCACGACCTTGACGCTCGGGTCGGCTGGTACACCGGCATCGCGCTGTTCCTCTCCCTCGCGAACGGACTCGGCGCAGGCATCCTGATGACCCTCGGCGCCGACCTCGCCGACCGCCGCAACCCGGCCCCGTTCCTCGGCACGTGGCGGTTCACCACCGACCTCGGCGGAGCGGGAGCGCCGATGCTGGTGACCGCGCTCACCGCGGCGTTCAGCCTGTCAATCGGGGTGCTGGCGATCGGGATCGTCGGGTTGTTCGGCGCGCTGATCATGCGTGTCTTCATTCCGCGCTACGTGTCGGCGCGTCCCAGCCAGGGCGCGGATTAGCCGAGAATGTTCGAGTGTCTGTCAGCCCCCTCGCTCCAAGCCCGTACGCGGTGCTCGGCGTTGCCGAGAACGCCAGCGATGCCGACCTGCGGCGCGCGTACCGGCTGAAACTCCGCGAGACCCACCCCGACACGGGCGGGAAGGCACCCCAGTTCGACCTCGTCCAGCGCGCCTGGGAGCAGGTGGGCACCCCCGAGGCTCGGGCCAAGTACGACTCGGGTGCCGCGTGGATCGGGAATCGCGACGACACCCCCGCTCGACCGTGGGCGCCGGAGGCACCCTCCCCGCGTGCCGACTCGTCGCGTCCGCGCGCGCGAACCCACGGGCACCCCGGCGGGTGGTACCGCGAGCAGTACCTCGACCTCCTGCAGGAGTGGGTCGGGCGCGGAGTCACTGTCCCGAACCCGTACGACCCCACGCTCGTGCGATCCGCACCTTTTGAGATCCGGCACCTGCTCGCGTCGGCGATCGCCGAAGAAGACACCGCCGTCGTGCTCGCCGATCTCGGAATCGGCTTCACCGTGTGGAACGACGTGCAATCCGACCCGACGCGAGGGGGCGCCGGCAAGATCGACCACATCGTTCTCGGGCCGAGCGGCCTGTGGGGGATGCTGAGCGAGGACTGGGGTGACGGCGTTTCGGCCCGACGCGGTGAACTGATCGGCCCCGGCATCCATCCCCAGGAACGGCCCATGCACGAACTGGCGAGCAGGGCTCGCAGATTTGAACGTCTCGCGAAGGTCAGATTCTCGGCACTGGCGATCGTGATCCCCGACGACACGAGCCCCGAAGGCGTCGTCACTCTCGGCTCGATCCGAGGTGCCCCGACGCTCCTCGTGCAGCGCACGCGGCTCGCCAATCTGATCGGCGCTCGCGCCTCCGGCCTCGCTTTCGGCGGAACCGATCTCTTCGAGGTGCGCACGCGCGTGCAAAGCGCCGCGCGCTTCGTGTAGCTAGTCGGCCCCAGGGCACTGGGGCGACTGGGGATCGCTAGACGAGTGCCTTCTTGCGCTGGCCAGCGCGCTCCGAAGACTGCCGAATGAGCTCGAACTCTTGCTCCCAGTTCGGCGTCGCACCGCCGGCGGCGTGCAGTGCCGTCCTAACGATCGAGACGGCGAAGTCCACCGCCTTCACCGGATCCTCGATCTCTTGGACGTCAAACGTGAAGGTGTACTGGGCCTTCGACGTGTCTGCCGAGAGATCTTGATCGGCGATTCCTTGGCATTCGTGGAGCGCAGTCGCGATGGAATCGAAGCGCTCCTCGACGATCTGAGCGGACATGCCAAGGCCTTCGACGGTGATTTCCACCCTGAAACCCATGGTCACTCCCTTCCCTGCCAGCACTCTACGCGCTGGAACCAACCCCTGAGCTGGCGCACGTACAAGGGGTTTGACGGCGTGAGGTGAACCGTCTTCAAGTGCGCGCCGCACGGGCACTTACCTTTGAAATAGGTCTTGCCCTTGACGAAATGCCAACCGTTTCGTTCGGAGAGCTGGATGATCGCTTCGAGTTCGCGAACGCCGTGCTTTGGTCGCTTCTCGGGTCCGGGTTTCCTCGCGGTGGGCACCTTTGGACTAACCAAAGACCGAGCGGGCAGTAGCTGTGGTTTCGATGCGCACACCCTCCGGAAAGAAGACCGTCACGATCGGCGGGCGCCACACCGCCGAGAGGGTGACGGTCGCGGTCTCGCCGTCGCGGGTCGTCGCCTGCTCGAGCACGAGCTGCTCGAAGCCGCCGTTCGGGGTGGCGGCGAGGAACGCTGCGACATCGCGGTGTACGTCGGCGGGTTCGAGCAGCACTCCGGGCCGCCCGTCGGTGAGCGCCACGTCGGCGAGGTCGAACGCCTCCGCCCCGACGAGCGCGGCGCCGTCGGCGAGGGTGAAGAGTTGCTTGCGTTCCAGATATAGAGAGGATGCCGCCGCAGCCACCAGCACGAGGGCAAGTGCCAGCGCTCCGAATCCCGCGACCAATGGGAGGGTCGAGCCCTCGTCGTCATGCAGCATCCGGCGGAGGATCATGAGCCGGCGAACCGCGACACCTGCTCGGTCGCGACCGCATCGATCGGAACACCCGGAGGAATGTCCGCGTCGAGCACCGCCGGAAAGAACGGCAGCGGCGCGACCATCGTGATCGTGACAGTGACGTAGCCGCGTCGGGTGAGGCAGTCCGCGGGGTTCGGGCGGCAGGTGATGACGACCTGAGCGTCGTCGGCGTCGAGCCCGTAGTCGGCGAGTGTCACAGCGATGGCACGGGATGCCGCCGCCTGCCCCTCCGCCACGGTGTCGGCCTGCACGAACACACGTGACGCCTGACGGACCGCGCCCTCGACCGCGAACGACGCACTCTGGATCGACGAGAGCGCCAGCACGAGGTAGACGGTGGGCACGAGCAGCAGCATCCCGACGGTGATGAACTCGATCGACGCCGAGCCCTCGTCGCCTAGGAGTTCAGTCCAGCGTTTCGATCGACGCATGACCCGTCACCTCCAACGCTCCCCCGACGCCGAGCAGCCCGACCACGGGAAGCGTCGTGCGCACTGTGACCGTCACCGCGGGATGCCCCATCCAGTCGCCCGTGCCGACGGCGATGTCGGAGGCGTAGTCGGCACCGATCGCCTCGGTGATGAGGGTGCGGGTGCGGGCGACACCGTCGGCGGGCGCGTTGTCGGCGAGCGCACCGAACCGCGCGCCCTCGGCAGCGGCATCCAGCACGGTGTTGCGCACGTGGAGCGCAAGACCGAGCTGGATGACGGCCAGCGTCAGGATCGTCAGCAACACCCCGACGAGGGTGAACTCGACGACCGCCGAGCCGGTCTCGTCGCGCAGCCCGCCGTCGCGCACGGCCTCAGAACCCGGTGACCCGAGCCAGTGCGCTCTCGAAGATCGCCCCCAACGCCGGTCCGGCGATCGCCCAGATCGCGATTACGAGGCGTCAGTGGTTGCCTATAGCGTGATAAGTATGAAGGCGATCATCTACGCGCGGCAGTCGAAGGACCGCGACGGCGACGGGACTGCGGTCGATCGCCAAATCACTTCGTGTCGCCTGTTGGCAGAGGCACGCGACCTCGACGTCGTTGAGGAAATCATCGAGAACGACACGTCCGCGACCAAGGGGCCACGCCCCGGATTCGCGCGAGTGCTTCGCGCGCTCTCAGACTCGCGAGTCTCAGTCATCGTCGTCTGGCACACGGACCGTCTATACCGACGCGTGGGTGACCTGGTGAGGCTCATGGAGATTGCCGAGACTCGGGACGTTTCGATCATGACTGTTCGAGGCGGCGACTTGGATCTGACAACGGCATCAGGTCGGATGTTCGCGAACATGACAGCCAGCGTCGCCAGGTACGAGATCGAGCACAAAAGCGAGCGCCAACTCGAGGCGAACGCGCAACGGGCAGTCAAGGGCGAGTGGCAGTTCTCGCGTCGCCCATACGGGTACACCCGCGCACCGGACGGGACTGTCGTCGTCGTCGAGGATGAAGCCGAGATTATCCGTGAGGCGTACCGCCGATACCTCGACGGGGCCAGCTACTACGCAATTGCGGCCGACTTCAATGAGCGCGGCATTCGGACTAGTGACGGGATGCCGTGGTCGCTCTCGACCCTGAGCGCTCGACTACAGAATCCCGCCTATGCCGGCATCTTGGTCTACAAGGGCAAAGTCATGGGCGACGGCAACTGGCAACCACTGATCGACCGTGAGACCTGGAACGAATATGTGCGGATGCGCACACGGCGCGGGACGAAGCACGACTGGTCGAATCAGGGAAAGCATCTTCTCAGTGGGCTCCTGAACTGTGGTGTCTGTGGCGGGCGGATGCTGGCGCGACCTGGTTACGGGATGCGTGCCGGGCAACGGGTGACGACTATGGCCTACGCGTGTACAGCGAACTGGTGTGTCCAACGCAACCTCGAGAAGATGGACGACCTGATCGAGCGGGTGATCGTGGCGCGGTTCGCTCAGCCGGACATTCTTGAACTCGTCAAAGTCGATGAGTCCACCGAGAAGCTCGAAGCCGAGACGCGCGACGTGCGCGCCCGCTGGGATTCGCTCGCGGCCCTCGTCGCTTCGGGTGATCTTCGACCTGAAGCAGTACGGGACCAGACCGCGCCGCTGCGCGAGCGGCTGGACGAGCTTGAGTCGGAGATTGCGTCGATTCGCGAGCGGTCCACGGTGACGGATCTTGCGCTTGCGTCGGATGTTGCTGAGCGGTGGGAGTCACTCGGTCTTCCGAAGAAGCGCAGTCTCATTCAGGCGCTTATGACGATCACGGTCTACAAGCAGAAGAACACGCGAGTGTTCGACCCCCAAGATGTGACGATCGAATGGTCGTCATGAAGAAGCCCTCGAAGTCGTGGCAACCGACCCGAGGGCAAGCCCACAACACCCTAAAGGAGAATGAAATGAGCATCACCAAGTCTACGGAAATGCTGGACTGGACGCGTGAAGTGCGCGCACTACACGCCGATCTGGCACGCCCCATCGAGTCGGAAGACGACCCCCGCATGGCCGCCTTGCAAAACCTCAGTTCGACGGAGGGATTCACCCCCGAAGAGCTAGCCAGTATCTATTTCAATCGGCAGCGTAAGCAGCTGCCTGTCCCGCCGATCGCGCGCCCCGAGTGGACGGAATCGCACGAGCTGTACCTGGATGACTGGCCGCACACGGTTGGCGTCGTGTTCCAGGGAAAGAAGTGGGTGACAGGTGACGGGTTGCAGTGGGCACGACTCACCGCGCACTATTTCGTCGCAGTCGACGGGTACACCGAAGGCGACGAGGTTCGCAAGCCTGGCGACGTTTGGGCCGGCGACTTCCGCGTGGAGTTCTGCTACCCCGAGCCGTTCCACGCGGACGGCACGCCGAGGCAGACGTTCGGGTACATGACGCTGGAGGGAGCGTTCCAGCTCGAGATCGCGCTGGGCGACGCGCTGAACGTCCTCCGCGAAAGCGCACTGGTCTAAGAAAGTCTGAACGATGCGGCCCGCACTCTCGGATCAGTCCGGGGTGCGGGCCTCCCGCCACATCAGACCGAAGATGAGGGGCAACCCCGGATGAGTGAATCCACTTCCGTAGCAGATCTCTTTGCGGAGCTGCTCAAGAGGACGGAGGAGCGCGCCGACGCGATGGAGTCCCTCTACCGCGCCTTGGCAGACCAAGGGCTACTGTCCAAAGTCACACTGCACCGATACCAGTGCAAACGAGGCTGCCAAATCGCGACCGTTTTCCGGGCCGGCTCAACGACGCTATGCGCCGTACGTGACTACAAATACTCCCGAGGTCTGAATGCGGCCCAGTCGGTAGCCAGCGCACGAGCAAAGAACACCCTGGACGGGGACCGTTGGTGGCCGTCGCACGTCTACGATGTCGAGGAAATCGCCGACTGGGGGCCAGAGACAGGAATGCAGGTCGCGTGTCGCCACTATCGCGGTTTGCTCGCAGGGGGTGCTGTCCTCGATGACGTTCGCGGGGTGACCCCTGGAAAGCCGAACAAGCCGACACGCCTGTAGAACACTTGTACTAGTGCAGTGTGCCGGGGTACGATGCATGTTGCAGCTTGATTTGCTGCGACGTTGCCCGCCTGTGTAGGCGACCGGATTAGCAGGGTGCCGGAACCGAAAGGTTCCATCGTGCCTAATTCCGGCAAGATGACGGCTCTCGCCCGTCACGCAGCAGCAGTCCGCTGGCAGAAGCCCAACGTTGACGAGACGGCGCGCGATCTAGCCACCGAACGCATCGCCGACTACATTTCGCGCGTTGTCTCGGCTGCCCCTCCGCTCACCCCCGAGCAGCGTGGACGTCTCTCGACCCTGCTCGGGGGTCCGTCCCGGTGACCACCTACACAACGACGACCGAGCAACACGAATCGGTTGAGGATCTGATCCGATACGCGGCGCACACCCATGCCGCCGCGATGCTCACCTTCCCCGCAAGCCGCGTGAGCAAGCTCATCCGCCGCGAGTACCGAACGGGTGGCCCTGTGGCCGCGCGCGCGGCGGTGGATGCTGAAGTGTCACGGTTGGCATGGGCTCGCGCCCACGACCGTCAAGCGGCCGCCGAGGACCGTTCACGACAGGCTCACGACGACCGCCGCGCACTCTACGTCGATGCCGGATACGTCGACCCGACTGGGGCTGAAGCTGCCCGGAACCTCGACGCCATGAACGCGGCTGAAATGCTGCGTGAGCGGTGGGCGGGGGTGCGCCATGAGTTCGCGTAACGAAGAAACCCCCGCTGCGAACGGGGGCTCGAACAACACTCTTCTGGCGGAACGTGTTACCGAGATTCTACCGCGCATCGGCGCATCCGTGGATGCTCAGCTCGACGCGACCCTATGGGGATTGGTCGACGGCTCAATTCAGTTGAGCGACTGCTGCGGTGCGATCCAAGACCTATGGGCTGTAGCCGCCGAGCAGGGCCGGCAGTCGGCAAATCTCGACCGCATCGAGCGCCTGACACACGAGCGCGACATGTTTTATGCATGCTGGGCGAACGGGTGGACCCTTGGCGAGTACCGGAGGCGTCGGACGGAAGCGCTCTGGGCTGAGGCGGTGGCCGCATGACATACACGGCTGAGAACTACGCGAACGTTGCGGAACTGATCGACGGTGGCCACATCGAACCGGCCCGCCCCACCGTGGGCATGCGGTCGGATGGTGTCGGCCTGTTCTACCGGGGGCAGTTCAACTCCCTGTTCGGCAACCCTGAAACGGGAAAGACTCTCGTCGCGCAATGCGCCCTGGTCGATGAGCTGAACCGTGGCGGGTCGGCCCTGATTCTCGACCTCGACCACAACGGAGCTTCTGCGACGATCGCACGACTTATTGCGATGGGTGCCGATGAAGCCACACTGCGGCAACCTGCCCTGTTTCGGTACGCGGCACCCGACGACGCCGAGCAACTGCAAACCGTAGTGCGGGAGACCGTCACATGGGCGCCTGTCATGGTGCTACTAGACAGCATTGGAGAGCTGCTCCCCCTGTTCGGTGCGTCATCGAATAGCCCGGACGACTTCACGCGAGTTCACACGGTGGTTATCAAGCCGCTGGCGGATTGTGGCGCGGCAGTCGTCGGCATCGACCACCTGGCGAAAAACACCGAGTCACAGACCTACGGCTCGACCGGGACCGCTGCGAAGAAACGTGTCGTCGGCGGGACCAGTCTGAGGGTGACCGTTCTCGAGCCGTTCAAGCCCGGTTACGGTGGCAAGGCTCAGCTGACGATCAACAAGGACCGCCACGGCGGTTTGCGGGCCGCGTCGCCGTCTGAGGATCGGGAACCCCTCGCGGCAACCTTCCAGCTGTTCAACTCGGAAGGTGACATCCGTTGGACGATCACGGCACCCGCTGCCGGCGAACGCCCCGCGATTGCCGATGTCGCGCCGGGGGATCTGCGGGAACTGTCCGAGCTGGACCCGCCGCCGCTGTCTCAACGGGATGTGAAGCAACGCACCGGCTGGGGTAGCACTCGCGCTCTCAGGGCATTGCAGGAATGGCGGCGACAGGGCTCCCCCACGGTGCTCCCGCGCTCCTCAACCCCTGTGTGGGGAGCAGAGGAGCAGTCACCCAGTGATGCTCCCCGGAGCGCTCCTAGGAGCAGTGGGAGCACTCAAGTAGAAGTCTCAGGTATCGATAGTGGAGCAGTAGTAGCTGAAGTGCTCCCCGCTCCTCACACACCCCTTGGGGAGCGCGGGAGCACGGCTGAAGCTTCCATCTGTTTCGACTGCTACGAGCCGCTGCACTCCGATCTCGTCACAGCGGGCATCCTCAGCCATCCGGGCTGTGAGGAAGTCGCGTGAGCGCCGCTACCGAAGCTTTCGCCGACCTGGTGGGAGCGATGGAACGCAAGCGCCCGAAGTGCCGCGACGATCTGCGTTTCATCCTCGACGACACCCGAGCATCCGACCTCGAACCGATCTGCGACACCTGCCGACTATTCGACCTGTGCGAAACCTACGCCCGACTCGGGAAGCCAAAAGCGGGTATATGGGCGGGTCGCCGCTGGACTGGAAGGAATACCTAATGCCGACCTATGTAGACACCGGGGCTAGGTGTATGGATCACTGGGGCGAAGTTTTCCCCGTCCGGTGTGGTGCGTGTGAGAACCTACGCGCCGAATACCGGGCAATGGGAATGGCCCTATGCCCTAAACACCCCGCCCATTTCCGACCCTGCGACAAAGGATGCGACGACTAATGCCACGACGAAACCGGAGACTACCCGAACGTGAAGCGGGTCGACTCTTCGAGCTCGAGCGGGAACTACACCCCCGCACACGCCAGGAAGGGCGACCCCGATGAGCGACTACAACATCGACGACCTACGAGAACTAACCCGACGGCTATTCAAAGCCCCACAACCCGATGTCGACTATGAACCGACCTTCATTCACAACCTGTTTCACAACCACTAGGAGAAACCCAAAATGCGTACCCCCAACATCGACCTGATTCTTTCCGCACTAAACACGATCGACGTCAAGCCGCCCAAGATCCTCACCGACGCTGTGGCCGACCGTAGCAAGATCCGCACGGCAGCACGCCACGCAACCGTCACCTACGCCGATGTCGCCCGTGAATGGGTCACCGCAACACTCGCCGGCAACGACCCGCTCGAAAGCCCCACCCTCAACCGACAGGCAATCGCCTACCTGCTGAGCACGGAGAACCTGACGCACACCACACAAGCGATTGCGGAAGAACGGATCACTACCGCACTCACCAACAGCCAAGGGGCGATCCTCTCAGCGCTGAAGAAGGCGTGTGACCAAGCCGGGGAAACCCTCACGGCAGCACACAAGATCATCGGAGACCTGAACCTCAACGACACGGAGCTGATCTTCCGAAAGGGTGCCCCCGCCGTCGAAGCACACACGGAAGCGACAAAGGCAATCAACACCATCCGTACCGTTCTCAACGCATGGGGAGCCATAGCCACCCTCACCGGTTTCGCCCCATCCTCAACAGAAACCGTCGACCGACTCGCAGACCTCCCGCTCGAGACCCGCAACCGCCTGCGACGTCACGGTGACGCATGGGACATCGTGAAGGCCGGGGCAACGATCGACCTCGCGGCAACCGGCGAAACCGTCAAAGCACGCCGCCAGCGACACAAGGTCGCCGCAGAGGCGCGAGTCACCGCGACCGCTGACGCCTGGACCGACCAGGTACGACGCTCCCAGGGAGCAGGCCGCTCACTCGTGGCACTCGTACCCACCCTGTAAGCCCAACCAAGCCGGAAGGGGCCGACTCGATGGGTACTCCAGTCGGTCCCTTCCCTCTGCCAGTTGCTCTGTGTGTTAGCGCCGCCTAGCCCCAGACCCACGCAGAATGCAGCAGTGGATACAGGAACGACACCTACCCGACGCTGAAGACCGATGGCACGCAGCACGTCCATAAGGGACAGGGCACGACGTAGAGACCGAGCCAACCAAACCGCCTGCCACATCTGCGGCAACCCCATCGACTACACCATCCCAACACCAGACCCAATGTCATACGAGGCAGACCACGTACACCCCATCACCAAAGGGGGTACCGACACCCTCAACAACATCAAAGCCAGCCACCGTACATGCAACTCCACTAAGAGAGCTCGCCTGTACGCACCCATCATCCGCCGCTCAGGCACACTCGACTGAACACACGTTCGAACAACCCACGGGGGCGTCCCCCCTCCCCTCGGGCAGAACACCCTCCGGGTCTAGGCGCGGTCTCTCCCCGCTTTCTGGATGAATCGGCCTGTGTGGTCGGAAAGGATCTGTCATGACGGCACTCAGGGCCCCTAGGGGGCTGAAATCAGGTGGCGCACGGCTGTGGCGTCAGGTGCTCTCGGACTTTGAGCTCGGGGAGCATGAGCAGGCTGTGTTGTTGCAGGCGTGTCGCATTGCGGACGTTCTTGATCGTTTGCAGGAGGTGATCGACTCGGGTGAGGTTGTCGTTTCGTCGCCGCAGGGGACGAAGGCGAATCCGGCGATTGTCGAGTTTCGTCAGCAGGCTGTGACGCTGGCGAAGTGTATGGCGTCGTTGCGTATCCCGATTGATGATGTGCAGTCGTCGGGTCGGACTTCGCAGCAGCGTGTTGGTGTGCGACCGCCAGCTTTGGCGATAGTCCGATGAGGCGGCGAGAGAGGGCGGTGGGCGCGGTCGACGTGGGTTTTGCCGAGTATTCGGATGACTTCTCGCTGCCTGTGAGGGTGCGGCTGGATCGCTGGGAAGCGTGGGTGGCTGAGAACTGGGAGCCATTTGTGAAGGCTCGAAGTGATTACGAGCTTGCGACTGGTGTCGTTGTCCTTGACGACAGTTTCTCCCATTTGCCAGATGCGCCGTTCGACCCCGATTCGATCTGATCGACTAAGACCGTTTTGGCCCTCTGAGTTTAGGGGGCTTTTTCTTTGCCCGGATTGGGCTAATTCTAGGATGGAATACAGAATGTATGAAAAGCAAACTTGGGCGAACCTTCCCGACCGGTCGACGCCCGTCAACGCCACCCGCTTGAGCCATTTGGAGACTCAGGCCGATGAAGTGCTCGCGGAGATTAGTTCCGCGGGGCTGGTCATGGTCGAGCGAGTGGCCCCCGATGCTCCGGCAGCGAACGCTGCACATCTGTTCGTGCGTGACAACGGGTCAGGCAAGACGCAACTCTGTGTGAGGTTCGCGTCCGGAGCGATCCAGGTCGTCTCGACCCAGCCGTAGGCAGCGGTAGGCGGCCCGGCCCCTTCTCGCACTCGCGGGAGCTCTGACGATACGGTGGCGCTCATGGATCTGGGAAGACGTTACATGGCCGTCCGCCTCGCAGCGGTCACTTTGCTCACTCTCACTGTTGCTGGTTGCGGAGCTGCGAGCACACCCGCGAACACACCCACGCCCCAGGGTGCCGCGACGATCGAGGAAGTCTGGGAGAAGATCGGCTGCATGGAAGACGATCCGA
>CAZCEE010000051.1:0-11623 GCA_964497165.1 uncultured Schumannella sp.
CGCCCGCGTACACCTCGACCGCGGCGTGCGGGGTCGAGGCCCCAGGGAACGACCATGCGATCCCGTCAGTCGAGCCTGTGTAGGCGCTGCGGGTGATAGACGACAGACTCGCCCCATTGAGGTACGAGATCGACTCCATGAGTTGAGTGGAGGCATACTCTGGGTCAGCGACAACCTGCCCGTTGACCTCGATCCACTTGACCTTGCCGTCAGCGTCGTAGCCGAACGACTGCTCGAGTGTCGCGCCCGCACCTGCGGGGTCGACCGCGGTCGACAACACCCGGCCTGTGCGGTCCTCATACTGCGGGGACGTGACCGTTCCCCACACATCCGTCGACGACACCGCCCGACCCAGGAGGTCGATGGTGGTGGTGATCGTGCCCGCCGGGTCGGTGACCGAGGTGGTCAGCGGGTCGCCGCCGACCGCATGGTCGTAGGTCACAGTGCGAGCGGAGGTGGCCCCGTAGGCGGCGAGAGTCGATGCTGTGACCCTCCCGCGTAGGTCTAGGAGTGTGCAGTTCCAGCCTTCTCCTGAACCCTTCTTAACCCCGACCATGCGCCCGAAGAGGTCGTGGATGTACCACTGGTTGACCGCGGTTGCGGACGAGTTGACAGCGCCGGTCGTCTTGCGCAACATTCCGTACTGCGGAGTCGAAACAGGAACCCCACACACCGGCGAAACCCACCCATGGTATTGGGCGAGTGTCTCTTGGTCGCCGTAGTACCCAGAAGTCGTGGCCGCGGGCGACCCGGACGGCATCGTGCGCGTCTTCCGACGCACCCAACTATTAGCCGCGGTCGTCGGGGCCTCGTAGGCGGTCGTCGTGGTCAGGTTCAACCCTCCCGGATTGATGGTCGATGTCGTCGCGACCCCCAGCCACGGGTTCGTGCCGTAGCCCGTCGCGGTGGTGAGCGGGGTGACGAGGTTCGACGCCAGCCCAGTCCCGGCGGGAACCGAGTCATCGACAGTGCCCGACGTTGCCAGCCCGTAGTCGGGGGTGAGCGCGGAGTCGGGCACGTTCACCCAAGTGCCGCCGTTGATTGACCACTGGAGGGTGATCGAAGCATTGCCGGTGAGTTCGAAGTAGTCCAACCGAATTCGTCGCCGCTCCTGGGCCGCGATTCCCGACAGGGTCGAGCTGGTCGTGGTGGAGGCGGTGCCGTCAGCCACGAAGTCGTTGATCAGCAGCTCGTCGTTCAAGTAGAGGCGGCCGCCGTCATCGAACGTCGTGCGGAACTGATAGCTGCCCGCCGTCGGAAACGTCACGATGCCCGTCATCCGCAGCGAGAAGTTGTTCGCAGGCACGCTCGCAGTGGGCGAGCCGGCAACCCAGTTGCGAGACCCGAGGCTGCCTGTACCACCCACCAAGCCGAGGCTGAAGTCGACGGGTCGCCCGGAGAGGTTGCTGGTGCCGAAGTAGGCGACATGGAGACCCTGAAGCCCCTGGTCATAGCCGGTGCTCGAGTGCGATACAGCGATCGGGCAGGACGTGAGCGGGAGACGGTCGGTGCCGAAGCAGGCGACAGGTGCCGGGCCGTAACTGTCGGTGGGCAGATCGGTGAACGCGTCGTAGATCGTCGTTCGCATCAGCCCCTGCGCGTCAGTGGCCGACAGCAGCTGATCCTCCGCACTCCACGTTTGCGAAGCCGTGAGCCCGAGGGGCGAGGTGACGGAGGTGCCCCGCCATCCGCTGTCATAGGTGACCGTGCTCGCATGCGCGCCCGAGGGCGCTTCCGAGAGGTCGAGCCCCGCGACATCGACGTGGGAGGTTCCGGCGCCGTACGTGTAGGTCTTCTCTGAGCGCAGGCTCTCGCTCGCGCCGTCGGGTGCGGGCAACGTGACCGATGCGAGCTTGCCTTCGCCGGTGTAGGTGAAGACCGTCGCGACAGTGTCGGTGGCCGACCGGTTGGCGGTGTCGGCAGCGATCCAGTCGTTCACCAGCGGATCCCAAATGCCGGTAAGCACACCGTCGTCGTAGCCGAACCGAACCTGCTCGACCCCGGGGTCGACAATCGACAGCAACTGACCGGCAGAGTTGTAGAACAGCCGCGTGGTGTCATCGACCCCGCTGACACCACCCACTACGTGTCCCGGATACACGATTCGACACAAGAACCCGGTCGGTGGGGCGCTGTAGCCCGACCCCGCGGGAACCGGGCAGGCAGTACCCGACAGGTCGCTATCACCCAAGCCGAGCCCGAGACTGGAGTCGGAGATGTTGTCGCCACCGTAGACGAACTGCACCTTGCGGTTGGTGCCCCCGGCGACCGGGTCGGCGATGAGGTTCGGGGTGCCGTTGGCGCGATACTGCACCACCGGGGTGGCCGGCTTCTTCGCATCCTGCACCGTGGTCACCGAGGTGACCCGCCCGGCAGCATCGAACTGGTAGATCGTGCCGCCGTCATCGAGCGTGACCTGTCCGGCCGCGTCGAGGGACAGGATGCCGTACTCATTAGCGGGAGCCGTGTACCCGCCGTCACTCTTCTTCGTGTAAGTGTGCACCGAGCCGGTCACATCGGTGAGGGTGACCGTCGTGCTGGTCTTCGTCGCGAGAGTGTAGAAGCCACCCGCCCCGTTGATCGGCCCGGAGTTGTTCCACCCGCCGGGCAGGTACTGCACCGTCTTAGTGAACCAGTCGGCCGGCACCGGGATGCCGTCGGGGTCGCTGATCCCCGGCCCCTTCACTCGTAGCTCCAGCCGCGCGTTCCCGGTGGCGTCGTAATAGTCGACACGGATCGCCGTCGGGGTGCCTCCCGTCAGCGACGTCGCGGTACCCCATTGGAAGCCAGTGGCCGCGGTCGACCACTGGTTCAACACCGTCGTCGACCCGATCACCACTCGGGCGCCGTCGTCACGGACGACCCCGAATGTGTAACTACCCGTCGAGGGCGGGGTGACGAAGCCGTTCCACTGCGCCATCCAGTAGTCAGCCGGCACCGCGGGCGCGATCTTGTCCGGCTGGATGAACGAAATCATCGGTTCGGTCTGGGTCAACACCGGCTGCCGGCCGGCGAAGTCGAACGTCGTCGTCGAGGTCTGACCCTGGTTCAACGCGTTGTAGTACGACGCCACCAACCCGGCGTTCGCGTTCGGGTCGGCCTGCGAGTTGTACGAGAAACTCATCCCCATCGGCCCGCCGATCGTCGCGACCGTCGGTGAAGCGAAGTTCAGCGACAGGTTGCCGTTCGCGAGGTTGACCGTCGCCGGCCCCGCGGTGTCGAAAGGGGACGGCCCTGAAGTGCCGAGCCGGAGGTTAATCGTGAACCGCCCCAACCACTCCGACTCGTGTTCGTCTACCCCGTCGTCTGTCCAAACGCGCCACGTGTAGCTGACGCCATCCTGAAGAGCTCCTTCGACGGGCTCCCACGTCACCAGCGCGCCGGGAGTGGTGTTCGCTGGGGTGATCCAGCCAGATGTCACCACAGCACCCGTACGCCCGTCGGGGCCGGTCGTGACGACGAACTTGTACTTCACCGGGACGGAATCATCCGGGTCGGCCGCATAGCCCACGCTGAACGGGCGCGTGAGCGTCGTGACGACTTCTTCGTCCAGTGGCTCCGCCGATGCCGCCGAAACCGGGGGCGTGTTGTTCGTCGTGAAGTACCACGTCGCGTTCGTCGCGGACCGTTGCGTGTTGTTGCCGAGCCAGCCGTCGTTTCCATCCCGGACCCACACGCGGTAGCGGTACTGCGTTCCCGAGGCGAGTACATTTGACGGCACCTGGAACTCGCCCGCGTTGACCCACTGGCTGTCGTAGGCGATGTTGGTGAACGGCCCCGTCCCATTGCCTGTCCCGCCGGTCGGCTCGAACTCGTACCGGTACTGCAGGGAGGTGCCCGAGCCAGTCGTACCTGTGCCCTGCATCTTCGGCGCACGCGGGCCGATCTGACCCGCCGTCGGCGTCGAACCCGTTACCCCGGTAACCGTTGGGTAAGCCTGGTACACGATGTAGATGGAAGTGTTGGCCCCCTTATACGAATACCCCGTGTTCGCTTCATGAGCGCTGCGGATCCCGAGCCAGTTGTAGTACGTGCCGTTGCGCACCCATGCTGCGATCGTCGAGTCGAGACCATCGGTGATCCCGTTACTCGCCGACGCGTAGCCGTTGCACATCTCGAAGTACGAGATGTCAGACCCGTAGTGCGACACCGAGTATGGGTCTGCCGAACCCGAGCCCACGTACCCACCCAGGCACGAGGCGGTTCCGGTGGTGTAATTCATTTCGAGCACTGCCGCAGTCACATAGTGTCCCGCGAGCCCGCTCATCTGGGTGTACCGGGTAAACGCTCGCCAGTAGAGGGACTGGTTTGCCTGCCACGGGTTGCCGAACCACGTCTGCCCCGACTGGGACACACCATCGGACTTGAAGGAGTAGCGGGTGTTCGCGCCGTAACTCGTCGTCGGGTCAACAGTTACTGGGTAGACGCGCTCCGCCGCGGTCAACCAAGCAAGGTCCGGCCGCATCGTCAGCAGCCATTCATCGCCGTACCGCTCCACGCTCGTCGCGACCTGCGCGGTCTCGGGTTCGCGCTCTTCCTCGACCCCCGACGAATCCCACATGTACGGAGTCGGAATCGAGAACCGCGCCACCCCGTTGGCGTCGAGGATCACGAAGCCGCCAGCTGCATCGGGCTCGACTGTCAAGCCTGGGGCCGACAGCACCCATTGATACTCCGGCGCCTCCAAGGGCGCGGCGTCGAGAACCATCGATTCCTTCACGCCCGACGGTTCGACCTCGTACGAGAGGTCAACCCCATCAAGCACATCCCGATACCACAGCGGCAACTGCTCACCGTTGCGCAGGCGCCCCGTCGAGCCGAGCACGTCTGCTGCTCCGAGCAGACGCCACGACAGCGACACATCATCGTCGCGAACGGTCAACACCTCGCCGCCGGAACGTAGAGCGAACTCCGGCGCCAGCGGGTGCTTTTCGGTCACCCACCCCTCGGAAACGCGTTCAAGGGCGTCATCGACCGCAACCCACTCGCCGTCGACCACCACATTCAACGGATGCTCGCCGAGCTGGACCATCTGGGTAGCATCCGGTAGCTCGTACGTCGTCGAGAACTCGTCCCGGTCGAGCACCGGCAACTCGGCGATGTCGAGCTTCGACAAGTCCACCTGCGCCAACGCACGCTTCTTGCCCATCTGCTCCGGTGCGGTGAGTCCACCACTGGTCGACAGATCGTCGGCGTCGACCGAAAAGTTTCCCTCGGGCAGCGTCGGTGTGCGTGGGTCAGCCGCCGTCGACTCCACAGCCGGCAACACGATAGGGCGGTCAGGCGTCTCCGCCGCCTCAGCCTTTAACGGGGACAAGATCGACACGACCAACGCGACACCTGCGACCATCGCAAGACTGACCCGCACGACAAAGTTCCCAGCCACGCAAGTCCCCTGACCCGCCGACGAGAGCCGAAGCACCCGCAGTCCCTGACCCCGCCGCAGCGCGAAGCTGGCTCACGCTACTGGGTAGGCCAGTCCGTCCGCCAGAGGCAAACGCGAGAAGCCGACCTGGTCGTCTACGCGAAAGCCGGAACGAGAGCCTCGCGCGGGCGCCCCAGCGCGCGATAGCGCCACCCTGCAGCCCGCCAGGTCGTCGAGTCGAGGCAGTTGCGCCCGTCGATGACGATCGGCTGCGTGACCTGCTCGGCGAGAGCGACGGGATCGAGTTCGCGGTAGTCGTCCCACTCGGTGAGCACCATGACGGCATCCGCGTCGCGCACCGCCTCGGCGATCGTCGCGACGTAGCTGAGTTCGGGGAATCGGCGACGCGAGTTCTCGATCGCGCGCGGGTCGTGGCACAGCACCGACGCGCCCTGGAGGGAGAGTTGCGCGGCGACGTTGAGGGCGGGCGAGTCCCGCACGTCGTCGGAGTCGGGCTTGAATGCCAGGCCGAGCACCGCGATCTTGCGACCGAGCACCGAGCCGCCGAGCACCTCGCGGGCGAGGTCGACGGCGCGCGACCGGCGACGCATGTTGATCTGGTCGACCTCACGCAGGAAGGTGAGCGCCTGGTCGGCCCCGAGCTCGCCGGCCCGAGCCATGAACGCCCGGATGTCCTTCGGCAGGCAGCCGCCGCCGAAACCGAGGCCCGCATTGAGGAAGCGGCGGCCGATGCGGGCGTCGTGCCCGATGGCATCCGCGAGCTCCGTCACGTCGGCACCCGCTGCCTCACACACCTCCGCCATCGCGTTGATGAACGAGATCTTCGTCGCAAGGAACGCATTCGCGGCCGACTTCACCAGCTCCGCCGTCTCGAGGTCGGTCGCGACGACGGGGGTGCCGTCGGCGATCGTCGCGGCGTACACCTCGTCGAGCGCGTTTCGCACCGCGTCCCGCTCCGCGGGATCGTCGGGCAGGCCGTAGACCAGCCGGTCGGGATGCAGGGTGTCTTGGATGGCGAAGCCTTCGCGCAGGAACTCCGGGTTCCAGGCGACCACCGCGCCCGTTCCCTCGAGCCTCGCGTTCAGCGCGCGCGCGGTGCCGACGGGCACGGTCGACTTGCCGACCACCAGGTCGCCCGGCGCGAGAACCGCTGAGAGGGCGTCGACGGCAGCGTGCACGTAGCGCAGGTCGGCGGCGAGCGCCCCCGGCTGCTGCGGCGTCCCCACGGCGACGAAGTGCACGGCGTTGCCCCGAGCCTCGGCGTAGTCGGTCGTGAACCGCAGGCGCCCGGTCGCGAGGGCGCGGTCGAGCAGTTCGGGCAGTCCCGGCTCGAAGAACGGCGGCAGACCGCTCGCGAGCGCTTCGATCTTCGCCTCGTCGACGTCGATCCCGACGACGTCATGGCCCAGTTCGGCCATGCTAGCCGCGTGGACCGCTCCGAGATAGCCGCAGCCGATCACGGTCATCCGCATGTCTGCCTCCTTGTTACGTGAACCCGTACTGCTGAAACTGTCATCGCCGGGTTGCCGGCGAGAGAACACCTGGTCAATACGCGCCGTCACGTCCCACGACTGCCCGCGCGGTGCGGAACAGGATCGCGAGGTCGCCGGTCAGCGTCCAGTTCTCGACGTAGTAGAGGTCGAGCCGCACGCTCTCCTCCCAGGAGAGATTGCTGCGCCCGTTCACCTGCCAGAGCCCCGTGATGCCCGGCTTCACGAGGAAGCGCCGGTGCACATGGCGTTCGTACTCCTCGACCTCAGCGGCGAGCGGCGGCCGCGGCCCGATGAGCGACATCTCGCCGAGCAGCACGTTGAACAGCTGGGGCAGCTCGTCGAGGCTGTAGCGACGCAGGAACCGTCCCACCGGCGTCACCCGCGGGTCGTCGCGCATCTTGAACAGCACGTCGTTGCCGGCGTCGGCGAGCGCCCGCAGCTCGGCAAGGCGCGCTTCGGCATCCACGACCATCGTGCGGAACTTGAGCATCTGGAACGGCCGACCGTTCCTGCCGACCCGACGCTGCCGGAACAGCGCGGACCCGGGGTCGGTCACCTTGATCGCCGCGACGACGACGACGAGCACCGGGGAGAACAACAGGATGAGCAGCCCCGACGCGACGACATCGAAGAGTCGCTTCGAGTGCAACTTGCCGCCGCGATAGCGCGGCGTCTCGACGTGCACGAGCGGCAGCCCGGCAACCGGGCGGATGTGGATGCGGGGGCCGCCGATGTCGGTCAGCGCGGGCGCGACGATGAGGTGCTGGTTTCCCGGCTCCAACTTCCAGCTCAGTTCGCGCACCTTCTGCGGCGAGAGCTCGTCGGAACTGGTGATGATCACGGTGTCGGCCTCGAGCTCTTCGACGGCCTCGAAGACGTGATCGACGTCGCCGACGATCCGGATCGGACCGGTGTCGATCAGTTCGAGTTCCCGCTCAAGCTCGTCTTCCCGCCCCGACGGCAAGCAGGCGCCGACCACGCGGAAGCCGGCCTCCGGCATCCGCGCCAGCTCCCGGGCGAGGTGCGCGACCGACTCGGGGCCGCCGGCCAGTACGACGTTGGCCGAGTATCCGCCCTCACGTCGTTGGGCGCACAGCCACGACCGCCAGAGGTGCCGCACCAACAGCAGGGTGGCGAGACCGATGGGGAGCGCGATCAGGAAGTAGCCGCGCGCCAACTGCAGGTTGAAGAGATAGACGACGATCGCCAGGCCGCCGAACGTCGTCAGCGACGCGGCGATGACGCGGCGGTACTCGCCTCCGCCGGTGCCCGCGATCCGCGGGTCGCGGCTGCCGAACAGCGCGAGCAATCCCAGCCAGGCGACGATCAGTCCCACCGAGTAGAGGGTCGCGAAGGGCTGGGCACCGTCGGCCGGCACCGGCTCGCCCGCGATGAAGCTGCGTACGCGCACCCACAGCAACTGGGCGCCGAAGACAGCGCTCACGACGACCAAGAAGTCGCTGTAGATCAGGCGCAGGCCGTAGTGGAGCTGCCAGGACGGCACCCCGTCGCGAACGAGAAGTGATTCACCGACACTCTGTCGGCGCACAGCTATAGACATGCGGTTCCCCCCTCGGAAAAGTGATACGCCCCGACCCCCCGGGGAGATTCCTCACTCGACGCTAACCCGGGGTGCGTGTCACCCATAAGGGGGGTTCAGCATTCTCACGGCTTGCACACCGGAGAGAAACATCCGCGAAACACGGGAGATGTGGCGTCCCCCGAAGGGTCCACCGGATCGCCGACGTCGCTACCGGGCGGTTGTCGCAGCGACGACGATGACGATCGTGACGACGGAGCCGACGAGCAGAGCGGCGCCCGCGAGCGCGCTGGCGAATGACGCCGGCATCCTCGGTCGCGAGGGTGCGGCGGGCGCGACCGCAACCGGGATGCGGGCCTCAGCCGACTCTGCCGGCTCGACCGTCTCTGCCATCACGGCTCCTTTGCACGCTTGAGAGGTGCGGCAATCATAGGCCTCCCCGTGACGCGCTCGCCGGTCAGGTGTGGCGGCGCACCCACTCATGCATGACGATCGCGGCAGCGGCACCGGCGTTGATCGATCGCGTCGACCCGGTCTGGGCGATCTCGACGACCAGGTCGGCGGCGGCGAGCGCCTCGGCGGTGAGCCCCGGGCCCTCCTGCCCGAACAGCAACACGCAACGCTCCGGGATGTCGGCCTCCCGCACGTCGACCGAACCGTCGACGTTGTCGACCGCGACGATCGGCAGCCCGTTCTCGCGCGCCCAGCCGACGAGGGAGGCGACATCCGGATGCTCGTGAATGTGCTGATACCTGTCGGTCACCATCGCCCCGCGGCGGTTCCAGCGTCGGTGACCGACGATGTGCACTTCGGCGGCGAGGAACGCGTTTGCGGTCCGCACGATCGAACCGATGTTCATGTCGTGCTGCCAGTTCTCGATCGCGACGTGGAACCCGCGTCGTCGGGTGTCGAGGTCGGCGACGATCGCCTCCATCGTCCAGTACCGGTAGCCGTCGACGACGTTGCGGGTATCGCCGTGCTCGAGCAGGTCCGGGTCGTAGCGCTCGTCGGCGGGCCAGGCATCGCGGCCACCGGGCCACGGCCCGACGCCGATTCGTCGTTCCTGCTCGTCCTCCACGCACCGACTCTAATCACCCGATCTCCCAGAGTCTGATGTATTAGGAGCAGATTGGGAGTACCCTAACTCCCAATCTGGTAGAAAGTGGGAGAAAAGTTGAAGGTGCCTGCAGTCCCGGTGTCGATGGACGAAATCCTCGCGGATCAGTCCCTCGTGCAGGTGGTTGTGCGATCCGCGGGCCACCCTGCCCTCGAAAGAGACGACTACGCCCCCTGGGAGCATGTTCGGCACCACGACGTTCCCGACGGCTTCAGCCACGCCGAGTGGTGGGCAGCCCTGAAGTTCCGGCGACTGGGGCAACGCCGATACCTTCCGCTCGCTCAGAAGTCCGGCGAGTTCTTCCACTACGCACTCACCGACAGGATGCTGCAGCAGTGCGAGAAGATCGCTCGACGTGCCTCCGGCGCAATCCAGGTGGAGGAACTCACCACGAGCCAAGGTGATCGCGACCGCTACGTGGTCAACTCACTCATCGAAGAGGCCATCACCTCCAGCCAGCTCGAGGGTGCGGCCACCTCACGGCGGGTGGCCAAGCAGATGATCCGGTCAGGGCGGCGCCCCGTGACCCGCGGCGAGCGGATGATCGCCAACAACTACCTCGCGATGCAACAGATTCAAGAGTGGCGAGAGGTGGAGATGTCACCGTCGCGCGTTCTCGAGCTGCACGAGATCGTCACAGCCGGAACCATGGATGATCCGAGCGAGGCCGGGCGCTTGCAGCTGCCGGGCGAACAGCGAGTCGCCATTTACGGAGACGGCGAACAAATCCTGCATCAGCCTCCGCCCGCCGACGAACTGCCGGCCCGGTTGGCCAACCTCTGCTCGTTCGCGAACGGTACCGCCGGTGACACCCAGTACATCCCTGCACCCGTGCGCGCCGTCGTGCTCCACTTCATGACCGGCTACGACCACTACTTCGCTGACGGGAACGGCCGCACCGCGCGCGCTCTCTTCTACTGGAACATGCTGCGGAACGGCTACTGGCTCACCGAGTACGTGACGATCTCGCGCATCCTCAAGAGCGGTCCCGCCAAGTACGCCCGGTCCTTCCTGTTGAGCGAAGACGATGACGGCGACCTCACCCACTTCATCCATGAACAGCTCGAGGTGTTCATCAGAGCTCTCGACGAACTCGAGGAGTACCTCGCCCGGAAGTCGCGGGAGATCCGAGAGCTGCGAGCCGTGGTCGACACCGTGCACCGCGACCTCAACCACCGCCAGCTGGCAATCCTCGACCGGGCGATCCACGACGAGACCGCCGAGTTCACCGTGAAGTCGCACGCCTCAAGTCACCGAGCAGCTCCGGAGACGGCTCGGCTCGACCTCCTCGACCTGGAAGCACGCGGGCTGCTGCAGAAGACTCGACGTGGGAAGCAATATGTCTGGCAGTCCGTCCCCGGTGCTACGGCCGGCCTGTCGCGCGCGCGGCGGTGAGCTCGAGGTTCCGTAGCATCGTCACCATGCGCGACCGCAGCGACATCACCAGCTGGCTCACCGACATGGACGGGGTGTTGGTGCACGAGAGCACACCGCTTCCGGGAGCGGCCGACCTCATCCGGCAGTGGACGGAGCGCGACATCCCGTTTCTCGTGCTCACCAACAACTCGATCTTCACGCCGCGCGACCTCTCTGCGCGGCTGCGCGCGTCGGGCCTCAACGTGCCCGAAGACCGCATCTGGACGTCGGCCCTCGCCACCGCCGACTTCTGCGCGTCACAGATTCCCGGCGGTTCGGCGTTCGTGATCGGCGAGGCCGGCATTACGACGGCCCTCCACGAGGCGGGCTTCATCATGACCGAGACCGACCCCGACTACGTCGTCGTCGGCGAGACCCGCAACTACTCGTTCGAGGCGATCACCCGCGCGATCCGGCTGATCAACACCGGGTCACGCTTCATCGCGACCAACCCGGATGCCACGGGGCCTTCCGCAGACGGGGTGCTGCCGGCGACGGGTGCGGTCACCGCGCTCATCTCGAAGGCCACCGGCAAGGAGCCGTACGTCGTCGGCAAGCCGAACCCGATGATGTTCCGCTCGGCGATGAACCGCATCGGCGCGCACAGCGAGAGCACCGCGATGATCGGCGACCGCATGGACACCGACGTCGTGTCCGGGCTCGAGGCTGGC
>CAZCEE010000052.1:0-11509 GCA_964497165.1 uncultured Schumannella sp.
AACTCCTTGGTGACCGAGACCAACTCTTCGACGTACTCGATGCGCGCCTCGTCTTGCGGGTCACGGGTCGCGCGCAGCGCCTCGAGATACCCCGAGCCGCCCAGCAGGGCGAGCAGGATGTCGGCCGCCTTCCCGCCCGCGGCGTGCTGGGCCTCCGCCTCGTCGAGCAGTTCGCCGAGGTCGAGAATCGCCCGGGTGACCTTCGGGCCGAGTTCGAGTTGCCCGGCATCCCCGAGCGCGTCCCGCAGCGCGACGCCCATCTTGTCGGCGTGGGCCTGCAGCGCCGCCTCTGTCGCCGGGCCGATGCCGCGCTTCGGGGTGTTGAGGATGCGGCGCAACGCCAGGTCGTCGGCGGGGTTGGCGACCTGGATGAGGTACGCCATCGCATCCTTGATCTCGGCGCGCTCGTAGAACTTGGTGCCGCCGATGATCTTGTACGGCAGCCCCGAGCGGATGAACACGTCTTCCAGCGGACGGGTCTGCGAGTTGGTGCGGTAGAAGACGGCGATCTCGCGGTACGGGGTGCCGGCGGAGTGCAGCGCCGAGATCTCGTCGGCCACGAACTGCGCTTCGTCGTGCCCCGAATACCCGGTGTAGCCGATAATCGGATGCCCGGCCCCGACGGTCGTGAACAGGTTCTTCTCGAGCCGGTCGAAGTTGTTCGAGATGACGGCGTTCGCGGCATCCAGGATGTTCTGCGTCGACCGGTAGTTCTGCTCGAGCAGCACCGTCTTGGTGTCGGGGTAGTCGCGCTCGAACTCGACGATGTTGCGGATGTCGGCGCCGCGGAACGCGTAGATCGACTGGTCGGAGTCGCCGACGACGGTGAGCGCGGCCCCGGGCAGGCTGCCGTCGGGAGCGGTCAGCGTGCGGGTGTCTTCCGGAACATGCTGCGGCTTGATCGGCCGGGTCAGTTCGCGAATGAGCGCGTACTGGGCGTGGTTGGTGTCTTGGTATTCGTCGACGAGCACGTGCCGGAACCGCCGCTGGTAGAGCGCCGCGACGTCGGGGAACGCCCGGAACAGGTGAACGGTTTCGGCGATCAGGTCGTCGAAGTCCATCGCGTTCGCCCGCCGCAGACCCGCCGAGTACCGCCGGTAGATCTCGAGGAACGCGACCTCGGCGGGGTCGTCGGTGTTGATGTTCCGCGCGTACGTCTCGACATCCACGAGCTCGTTCTTCTGCTTCGAGATCTTGCCCGCAACGATGCCCGGCGTGAGGTTGAGGGTGTCGGCATCCAGCTCTTTCACGATGCGTTTGATCAGCGCCCGACTATCGGCGGAGTCGTAGATCGTGAAGCCCGCCTTCATGCCCATCACCTCGGCCTGCCGCCGAAGGATGCGCACACACGCCGAGTGGAAGGTCGAGATCCACATGCCGTCGGTCGCGCGGCCCACGAGATGCTGCACGCGTTCGCGCATCTCGTTGGCGGCCTTGTTGGTGAAGGTGATCGCCAGAATCTGCAACGGCGACGCCTCACCGCTGGCGAGCAGACTCGCGATGCGACGGGTGAGCACGCTCGTCTTGCCCGAGCCGGCCCCGGCGACGATGAGCAGCGACTTCCCGCGGTAAAGCACGGCTTCGCGCTGCCGGGGGTTGAGTCCCTCCAGCAGCCGGTCGTCTGTTGCGGGGGCGCTCATCTCGGGGTCGAGTCTACTTTTCGGGTGCGACGCCGATGGGGCCACCGACCGTGCCACCGTCCCGCGCCGCGACCCCGAGGTCGGGATGGTCGACGAAGATGCCGTCGACGCCCGTGCCGAGGATCGCCGCGAACTCGGCGCGCCAATCCCCCCAGTCGGCAGCACCCTTGCCGATGCGACGACCGGGTGCCAGAAACCGGTTCTCGGGCCGCAGCGTCCAGGTGTAGACCTCGAGCCCGGCGGCGTGGGCGCGGGTGACCAGGTCGGTGCCCGTCGGGCGCAGCAGCAGCTTCTTGTCGAGGCTCACCCCGTCGACCTGTTTCGCGAGGCGGGCGAGCCCGGCATCCGTCAACTGCGCCGAGTAGGGCAGCGCCTTGGGTCCGAAGCGGGCGACGAGATCAGGGGCGGAGCCGCGCGACTCGAGCAGGTAGATGAACCGCCCGCGCACCCCACGCTCGCGGATCTCACCGAGCACTGTCTGCTCGAAGCATTCGACGATGATGCGGTCGCCGTCATCCCAAGCCTTCAGTTCGTCGGCGATCAGCTCGTCGAGCGGAATGCCGATCGAGGCGAAATAGGTCGGATGCTTCACCTCCGCCACGACGGAGATCGCGCGACCCGTGCGCTCGGCTCCGGCATCCAGAATCTCGAGCAGATCGGAAAGCCGCAGGATCGGCTCGGTGCCGTCGAAGGTCGCCGACGCCTGCCGCACCTGGGGCAACCGCTCGGTCGCCCGCAGGGTCGAGAGTTCGGCCCAGGTGAAGTCTTCGGTGAACCAGCCGGTGAGGCTCACCCCGTCGATTCGTTTCGTCGCGCGGCGGTCGGCGAACTGGGGCCGGGTCGCGACATCCGTTGTGCCCGAGATCTCGTTCTCGTGCCGCAACACCAGCACCCCGTCGCGGGTTGCGACGATGTCGGGTTCGATCGCATCGACGCCGAGGGTGATGCTCAGTTCGTACGCCGAGCGGGTGTGCTCGGGCCGGTAGCCGCTCGCTCCACGATGCCCGATGATGAGCGGGCGAGGGGGGCGCATCCGTTCACGATAATCTGTACGCCTCATGGCAACCTGCGCGAACTGCGACCGGGAGCTACAACCCGCCTGGAAGTACTGCATCACCTGCGGTACCCGCACCGCGGTGCCCCTGGCCGGCGTGGTGCCCTCGGCGTTGAGCGCCGACCCCGAGACCGAGGTGCGCCGCGTCAACGTGCTCGCGGTGCTCGCCCTCATCCTGGGCTGCCTGCTGAGCCCGCTCGCGGCGCTGTTCGGGCACATTGCGGTGTCGCAGATCAGGATCACCGGCGAGCGCGGCCTCATCCCGGCCTGGATCGCAGTGGTGCTCGGATACATCTGGCTGGTTGCCCTCGCGGTGCTCGTGATCGCGTTCGTCACGACGAATGCCTGACCTGCCTGTACCGTTCCGCTGGCGTGAGCCGACGTCTGCGCTGCCGCTGCGCTGGGGCGGCTACCGCACCCGGCTACTCGGTGGCCTCCTGCTGATCGTTGGCGGCGGGCTCGCGGTCGCCGGCGGCGGGGTGGCCAGCCCCTTCGCGAACGCCCTGCTGTACGCCGGATCCCTCGCCCACATCGTCGGATGGGCGGTGTTGCCATCAGCCGGATGGCGGCGAGTGTGGGCACTCATCCCGTCGACGGCCGTGATGTGGGCGCTGCTCGCCGGGCCGGGCTGGCTGTGGATTCTGGTGTTCCCCTACCTCGGCTGGCTGCTCGTGCGGCATCGCCCCCTGTCGAGCTACCCGACGCTGCTGTTCGTCATCGCCGGGGCGGTGCTGGTCGCGCCGCTGTTCCCGTCATACGGGTTGATGCTGCCCGCCCTCGGCACCATGGCCACGATCATGGTGCTGTCGGCGCTCGCCGCGCGGGCCGTGCACGTCGCGCAAGCCCGGGCGCGTCGAGTGCGGCAGCTGCGCCGTCTGCGCCGTGGGCGAAAACCCAGGAATTCCTCGGCATCCGCTCTCTAAGCTGAGCACATGGCCAACCCTGCATTCAGCAACTCCCCCGCGTTCTCGGCTGCGGCAGCCGCCAAGCTCGCCGCCCGCGAGAAGACTGCCCCCGCCGTTCCGACCCCGGGGCAGCTTCAGGAGCACTTCTCCCTGCCGGACGCCACGCCGGATCAGATGGAGCGGATGACCTACCAGGACACCATCTTCAAAACCCTCGCGGGCTTCGCCGTGCTGCTCGTCGGTGCGGCGATCGGGTGGGTCTTCCCGATTCTCGCGATCGTCGGTCTCATCGCCGGCCTAGTGCTTGCGCTCGTCAACATCTTCAAGAAGAAGCCGTCACCGCCGCTGATCCTCGCCTACGCGTTCGCGCAGGGTCTGCTCGTCGGTGGCGTCTCGATGTTCTTCTCGACCATGTGGGACGGCATCGTGCCGATGGCGCTGTTCGGCACCCTCGGTGTCGTCGCCGTGACCCTCGCCCTCTTCGCCAACGGCAAGGTGCGCGTCTCGAAGCGCTCGACCCAGATCTTCCTCGTCGCCATCCTCGGCTACATGGCGTTTTCGCTCGTCAACCTCGTGCTCATGATGACTGGTGTGGTCGACTCGTTCGGCGGCATGCGCGACTTCGAGATCTTCGGGATTCCACTCGGCATCCCACTCGGCATCCTCGTCGTGCTGCTCGCCGCCTACTCGCTCGTGATGGACTTCGACTACATCCAGAAGGGTGTGCAGACCGGGCAGCCCCGTATCTACGGCTGGACGGGCGCCTTCGGCATCATCGTCACCGTCGTGTGGCTCTACCTCGAGATCCTGCGACTTCTGTCGTACTTCCTGCCGCGCAACTGACCAGCAGGTTCAGGCGACGGCGTGGAACTCAATGCGCAGGCCGAGCGCGTGAGCAACCTTTGAGATCGTGGCGAAACTCGGGTTGCCCTCAGCAGTGAGCGCTTTGTACAGGCCTTCGCGGCTCATCCCGGTCGTCCTGGCCAGCTCACTAAGGTTGCCCGAGCGTGCGATCGTGCCGAGCGCACGCGCAACAGCAGCCGGATCGTCGCCGGACTCTTCGAGCGCAGCCTCCAGATACGCGGCGGCGTCCGCGGGGGTGCGCAGATAGTCGGCCGCGTCGAAACGACGGAACTCCTCGGTGCTCTTAGCCATCATTCCTCCATTCGGCCGCGATCCTCTGCGCGATGCTGATGTCACTACTCTGGGTCGACTTGTCGCCCCCGCAGAGCAACAAGACGAGCGTCTGCCCCCTCTGGGCGAAGTAGACCCGGTAGCCCGGGCCATAGTCGATCTTCAGTTCTGAGACGCCTCCGCCGACCGATCGCACGTCGCCCGGGTTGCCGAGCGCGAGCCGGTCAATCCGCACGAGTATCCGAGCAACGGCACGTCCATCTTTGAGTTTGCCAAGCCAGCGGTCGAAAGTCGCACTCCGCAAGACTTCGACCACATTGTCAACTGTAGTTCACACCTGTCGGAGCCTGCAAGGAACTCCCGAACTCGGCGGATACATCGGATTGCGATGGGGAGGACACCTCTACCGACCGCGCGTCCGCTTCGCCCGCGCCGCGAACTCGTCGAGTGCGCCCAGCACTTCGCGCGCCTCGTACGCGCGCCCGCGCGTGGCCGAACCGATCTGATGAAGGATGCCGTCAGCCACCAGCCTGTCGATGCCGTTCTGGGCGTTGCGTTCGCTGAGCTGCAGCTCCGCGGCAGCCAGCTTCGCGTCGATGACCGGTTGGCGTTGCAGGATGTCGAGCAGTCGACGTCCGGCGCTGCCGGCTCGCGCACTTGTCGCGGCCTCCCAGCCTGATCGGACCGCGCTCAGGTCGGCGACCAAACGTCGCCCGTTCACGATCGCGTCGGTGGACGCCTCCGCGAGGGCCCGAATGATCGGCGCGACGTCGCCCGACCGGTAGGCCGCCAGCGCGTCGAAGTATCCGCGGGTATCACGCAGCAGCCCGGCCGACACCGGCACTGTCACGTTGCGGGTCACCCCGAGCCGACGGAGCATCGCCTGGATCAGCGCGCGACCTGTTCGGCCGTTGCCATCCGGAAACGGATGCACGGTCTCGAACTGCGCGTGAGCGATGGCGATCTGCGGCAGGGCAGGCAGGTCGACGCGGCGCGCGAAGGCGACGAGGTCGTCCATCAACGACGCAACCCGCTCGTGATGAGGGGGAACGAACTCCGCCGTGTGCGGGCTGTTCGAGTATCCGCCGCCGATCCAGACCGGCTGGTCGCGCCATCCCCCGGTGTGCTCGGGCTGATCCTCCCGCAGAATCTCTCGTTGCATCGCGATAATGGTCGAGGCGTCGAGGTCTTCGGCCATCGCGATCGCCGCCTCCATGGCCCGCACGTTGCCGACGATCAGTCGTGAGTTCGTGCCGGCGCTTCGACCCAGCTCGGCCAGAGCGATGTTCTTGGCCGACGCGGTGAGGTGCTCGATCTCAGAGCTAGCCGCGCTCTCACTGCGCAGCAGGATCGCCGAGAACGGCGCGGTGATCGACCCGACTTCCCCGTCGAAGCGCCCGAGTTCGATGACGGCATCTTCGGCAGCGACAACGGTCTCTTGGTCAAGCTGCGGCACAGCGAGCCCGGCGATCATCGGCGGGACCGCCGAATCGTAGGGGCCACGGGCCTTCAGCGCCGCGCGACGGGACTGGCCAAAGTCCTCACGACTGTGCCAATCGCGCTTCTCGTACGCGATCGGCGGCCACTGGAGCGCCGATCGTTCTTGTTCTGGATCCGTCGTCACGGCTACATCCTACCGATGGTTAGTGCCATAACCATCGGTAAAAATTACCTGTGGAACTTTGTCGGGTGCCTGCAGCGTCGGTGGTGACGATGACATCCCCATGCAGATTCAGGAACCCCCACCGCTGCGTGTCATCCCCGACATCGAGGTGAGGCTCACCCCCACCGGGAAGCGACACCACCCACTGCTGCACCGCCCCGTTCTCGTCAGCGATACCCCCGCCGGCGAGATAGCGGATCGTGCCATTCTCCGACGAGGTGGGAGAACCGGTGACAGTACGAGCCACCGTCCGACCCGACGCATCCAGGGTGTAGGTGATCGTCGTGCCATCGGTGAGCACCGTCTTCACATGCCGATCCGCGACATCGTAGGTGAGAGTCTGATCCGCCAGAACGGTCGTGTTACCAATGCGCGTCATACGCCAACGACGCACCCGGACCGCATCAGGGGTCGCGGCATCGATCGAGCACTTGTCACGTTCACCGGCATCCGACAGGATGGTGCCACCCACCACGGGCTCGCCGCGATCATCAGACGCGGTATCGACGGAAATCAAGGGAACTCCCGATGTCTGCTCTCTCTGTGCGCCTGCGCGCGCTCGCCCTCATCCTTGTCGCTGCGTTCGCCTTCGCGGCGGTTCCGGCAGGCGCCGCGCACGCCAGCGGACCGGGTTCTGCGACGTTCACGATCAGCGCGGATGGGTCGCCGGCTGTGTTCACCAGCGTCTTCCTGAGTGGACCCGACTTCGCGTTCGGCAGCACCGACCCGGCGGGTCAGGTCGCATTCGCCGATCTCGCTCTCGGCGACTACACGCTCACGGTGCAGAGCACTCCCGAGTACCTGGCGAGCGTCGTCGACTTCTCGCTGACCGCCGAGTCGACGCATTGGGAGCAGTCTGTCGCGCTGACACCGTGGCCAACGGGCACCGGGTCGATCGGCGGCACCGTCGTCGACTTCGCCAGCGGGGACCCGCTTCCAGGGCTCCCGGTGCAGGTGTTCCGTACTGATGCGCCCGGGCCGAGTGCCGACGCCACCACTGGCGCCGCAGGAGAGTTCGCGTTCACGGGTCTCGTCGACGGGATCTACGTTGTCACCGTTCCGTTCGTGCCGGGACACCTCTCGAGATCGGTATGGGTCGAGATCGCCGCGGGCGGCAGCGTGACCGTCGAGCTGCAGCTACTCGCAGCCGACGCGACAATCACCGGGAGGGTCGTCGATCCCGACGGAAACGGCGTAAGCGGAGCGTGGGTCGGCGCATCGCTCCAAGGGACCACGTTCGGCGGATTCGCCAATGGCGTGACCGACGCCGACGGTTACTACACGCTGGCGGATGCGGCCGCCGGCACCTGGGAGGTGAGCACCACCGCCGACAGCCAGTGGGAGCGGGCGGCTGTCTCCGTGGAGGTGGAGGCCGCCTCCACGGCATCCGCTCCTGACCTGGTGCTCGTCCCACGCTTCACCGGAACGATCAGCGGCCTCGTCGCGAGCTCCGACGGCATCCCTGAGTCGCAGACCGGCGGGTTCTTCGACGTCTGCGTGACCGTCCTCGGTCCCGACGGAACTCCCGTTTCAGCGGCCACCACGGTGACCGGCGGCGACAGCTTCTACTTCTTCTGGCTCGCGCCCGGCGACTACACGGTGTACTTCGAAGACTGCGACCCCGCGCGCGAGCCGCACGGCTACCAGTCGACCTACCTCGGCGGATCGACGACTCTCGCCGACGCCACGATCGTCACCGTCGAGACCAACATCGACCTCTGGCTGGACACGACGGTTCTTGAGCCGAAAGCGAGCTTCCCCGAGCCCGACTACGACGCGACGCCGGTGCGCACGCGCGACCTCGAACCGGCCGACGAGAACCTGATCGACGCCCCGTCGACGTTGCGCCGCGGTGAGACGGCCGAGGTTCTCGTGGGAACCGAATACGCCGGGCAGTGGGTGTCGGCCTGGCTGCACTCCCACCCGACCCAGTTGGGCGAATGGCAGCAGGTCTCGCCGGAGGGCACGATCGAGATCACCGTTCCGGGACATCACCCGATCGGCAACCACGAGCTCGTGGTTCAGGATGCCGACGACGAGGTCATCGGCTGGATCGACCTGCGGGTGCTTCAGCGGGTGAAGTGACCCGCCTCCAGCGGGCTCACTCCCACTCAATCGTTCCGGGAGGCTTCGACGTCACGTCGAGAACCACCCGGTTGACCCCGGCGACTTCGTTGGTGATGCGGTTGGAGATGCGAGCAAGCACGTCGTAGGGCAGGCGGGTCCAGTCGGCCGTCATCGCATCTTCGGATGACACCGGCCGCAGCACGATCGGATGCCCGTAGGTGCGGCCGTCGCCTTGCACTCCCACCGAACGTACGTCGGCGAGCAGCACGACGGGGCACTGCCAGATCTCGCCGTCGAGGCCGGCAGCGGTCAGTTCGGCACGGACGATCGCATCCGCCTCGCGGAGCAGATCGAGGCGCTCACGGGTAACCTCCCCGACAATGCGGATCCCGAGTCCTGGCCCCGGAAACGGCTGACGCTGCACGATCTCTGCCGGCAACCCGAGTTCACGGCCGATGGCCCGAACCTCGTCCTTGAAGAGGGTGCGCAGCGGTTCGACGAGGTCGAACTGGAGGTCGTCGGGCAGCCCGCCGACGTTGTGGTGGCTCTTGATGTTGGCGGTGCCCGAGCCGCCGCCCGATTCGACGACATCCGGATACAGGGTGCCCTGCACGAGGAACTTGATCGGCTCGCCGTCGGCTTCCGCTTCGGCGACCAGTTCGCGTTCCGCGGCTTCGAAGGTGCGGATGAACTCGCGCCCGATGATCTTGCGCTTGGTTTCGGGGTCGCTCACCCCGGCGAGCGCGGTGAGGAACTGCTCGCGGGCATCCACCGTCACCAGTCGGATACCGGTCGCCGCGACGTAGTCGGTTTCGACCTGCTCGCGCTCCCCTGCCCGCAGCAGCCCGTGGTCGACGAAGACGCACACCAACTGGTCGCCGACGGCTTCGTGCACGATCGCCGCAGCGACCGCCGAGTCGACGCCGCCCGACAGCGCCGCGAGCACGCGTCCGGTGCCGACCTGGGTGCGGATGCGCTCCACCTGTTCGGCGATGACGTTGCCGCTGTTCCAGTCACCCGGGATGCCGGCCGCCTTGTGCAGGAAGTTCTCGAGCACCGCCTGCCCGTGCGCCGAGTGCTTCACCTCGGGATGCCACTGCACCCCGTACAACTTGCGGGCGTCGCTCGCGAAGGCCGCGACCGGGGTGACGTCCGACGAGGCGAGCACGTCAAAGCCTTCGGGCGCACGCACGACCGAGTCGCCGTGCGACATCCAGGCGGTCTGCTCGGCCGGCTGCCCCTCAAGGAATACGCCGGGTTCGCCGGTGAGCCGCACCTGCGTGGAGCCGTACTCGCGCCCGCCGGTCGGAGCAACCTCACCACCGAGTTGCTGCGCCATGATCTGGAAGCCGTAACAGATGCCCATCACCGGCACGCCGAGTTCGAGGATGCCGGGGTCGAGCGCCGGAGCCCCCTCCTCATACACACTCGACGGGCCGCCCGAGAGCACAATGCCCGCCGGGTTCATCGCGCGGATCTCATCCGCCGTGATGGTGTGCGGCACGATCTCGCTGTACACGTTCGCCTCGCGCACCCGCCGGGCGATCAGTTGCGCGTACTGCGCACCGAAGTCGACGACAAGCACCGGCCGTTGAGCAGTCTCCGAGCTCACGCGGGCACCTCCGTGGGGGTCTCGACCTTGGCGAGTTCGGCACGCACCCACCGCGGCACCGAGAACTCGAAGAAGAACGACAACAGCGGGATGATGCCGCCGAGCGCGATGAACAGGAACCGCCCGAACGACCAGCGCGTGAACCGCCACAGCAGGAAGTCGAGGGCGAGGTAGACGACGTACAGCCAGCCGTGCGTCGTGAGGATGATGAGCGACACGTTGAGCGAACCCCGCTCGTCGATCAGCTCGCGTGGGGTCAGCCCGAAGCCGTAGGCGTCGGAGTACTCGATGTCGACCAGAAACCCGTAACGGGCCACCATCATCACGACGAGCAGCAGCAGGAAGACACCGGTGACGATCGCCGAAACGCGGAAAAGCTTCAGAACGAGGCGGATGCGGGGGACGTCGTCGGGGCGAGGTCCAAGAGGCATGCCCTCAGTCTACGGTCGCGTCTGCACGGCCCGCCTCGGCCTCGGCGCGCTCCACGGCATCCCGAACCAGGCGGTACCAGAGGTAGATCGCGAAGCCCGCGAAGAGCACCCACTCGATCGCGTAGAACGCGTTGAGCAGGTTGAGCGTCACCTCGCGTTCGGGTGCGTTCGCCTCGATCGGCTCGAGACCGGAAAGCGGCTCAGTGAGCACCAGGTACCCCCCGTACACCGGCCCCGGCTCGGCCCACAGATTCACCAGTTCGGCGACTGCGAGGGCGCTGCGCTGCCCCTCCTCGAAGTCCGAAGACTGCGGCTCCTCGGTCGGCAGGTACCGTCCGACCCACTCGGTGCGTTCGAGATCGGATGCCGTCGGGTCACCGTCCGACGACCAGCCCAGCGCGACGGCGAGCGACACGCCCTCGTCGGTGACGAGATGGCCGACCAGCCACGTTCCCCGCTCGTCGTCACCGTTGCTGCGAGCGGTCAGCACCACGAAGTCGCCGGGCACGAACTCACCCGAAACGATGACCGTGCGGCCCTGCTGGGCATCCGTCACCCCGCTGCCCGGCTCGGCGATCTGCGTAAGCGGCACCGCCGTCTCGGTGTCGATCTCGACGACTTGCACGTTCTCGATGCTGCGGTCGAGCTGCCACTGCCCGAGCGCCGCGAACGCCGCCGCGATGGCGAGCGACAGCAGCAGGGCGGCGATCCAGCGGGGCGTGCGGGCCGTCGCCCAAAACCGTGAGGACACAGATGTCGAGGTGGTGCTCAATACTCCGGATCTCTCTCGCGCTGCGACGTGGACTCGTCGTCGGTGGTCGGCTGGGATGGCGGAAACTCGCCGGCCGCGATCTCGATGGCCGGCTCGTCGTCGTCGATGCCGCCGGCCATCGCCAGCTCGACCAGGGCGAACTCCCGGTCACGTTCCGCATCGACCCTGCGCGCGCGGCGCGCCGCCGGCCCGAGGGAGCCGAGCCGCTCCGAGTTGACCGCGAGCACCGGC